>NZ_CP091881.1:8175000-8197500 GCF_022163125.1 Paenibacillus sp. HWE-109
ACTGAAACATCTAAGTACCTGGAGGAAAAGAAAACAAAAGTGATTCCGTCAGTAGCGGCGAGCGAAAGCGGAATAGCCCAAACCAAGGAGCTTGCTCCTTGGGGTTGTAGGACCTCGATATGGGGTTAGTTCGATAGGCGAAGTGATCTGGAAAGGTCCGGCATAGAAGGTAAAAGCCCTGTAGCCCAAATTGAACGAAATCCCTAGAGGTATCCTGAGTACGGCGGGTCACGTGAAACCCCGTCGGAATCCGGCAGGACCATCTGCCAAGGCTAAATACTCCCTAGTGACCGATAGTGAAGCAGTACCGTGAGGGAAAGGTGAAAAGCACCGCGGAAGCGGAGTGAAAAAGAACCTGAAACCGTGTGCTTACAAAAAGTCAGAGCCCTCTTTATGGGTGATGGCGTGCCTTTTGTAGAATGAACCGGCGAGTTACGTTCCCGTGCGAGGTTAAGTCGAAGAGACGGAGCCGCAGCGAAAGCGAGTCTGAATAGGGCGCTTTAGTACGTGGACGTAGACCCGAAACCGTGTGATCTACCCCTGTCCAGGGTGAAGGTGAGGTAACACTCACTGGAGGCCCGAACCCACGCATGTTGAAAAATGCGGGGATGAGGTGGGGGTAGCGGAGAAATTCCAATCGAACTCGGAGATAGCTGGTTCTCCCCGAAATAGCTTTAGGGCTAGCCTCGGAAGATGAGTTGTGGAGGTAAAGCACTGATTGGGTGCGGGGCCCGCCAAGGGTTACCAAGTCCAGTCAAACTCTGAATGCCACAAACTTTATTCCGGGAGTCAGACAGTGAGTGCTAAGATCCATTGTCAAAAGGGAAACAGCCCAGACCATCAGCTAAGGTCCCCAAGTGTGTGTTAAGTGGGAAAGGATGTGGAGTTGCACAGACAACCAGGATGTTGGCTTAGAAGCAGCCACCATTGAAAGAGTGCGTAATAGCTCACTGGTCGAGTGACTCTGCGCCGAAAATGTAACGGGGCTAAACACGCCACCGAAGCTATGGCTTGCACTTTGTGCATGGGTAGGGGAGCGTTGTATGTACGTTGAATTCTGACCGTAAGGACAGGTGGAGCGCATACAAGTGAGAATGCCGGTATAAGTAACGAAAAGATCAGTGAGAATCTGATCCGCCGAAAACCTAAGGGTTCCTGAGGAAGGCTCGTCCGCTCAGGGTAAGTCGGGACCTAAGGCGAGGCCGAAAGGCGTAGTCGATGGACAACAGGTGGAAATTCCTGTACCACCGTAGCCGTTATGAGCAATGGAGTGACGCAGAAGGATAGTGACGCAGACTGATGGATGTCTGTCCAAGCAGTGAGGCTGATGTGTAGGCAAATCCGCA
This sequence comes from Paenibacillus sp. HWE-109, assembly GCF_022163125.1. Classification (NCBI taxonomy): domain Bacteria; kingdom Bacillati; phylum Bacillota; class Bacilli; order Caryophanales; family Paenibacillaceae; genus Paenibacillus; species Paenibacillus sp. HWE-109. The sequence continues at coordinate 8,176,347 of NZ_CP091881.1, forward strand.
CATCGTAAGGCTGGGCTGTGATGGGGAGGGAAACTTTAAGTACCGAAGGTCATGATTTCACACTGCCAAGAAAAGCTTCTAGCCAGGCGAAGGTGCCCGTACCGCAAACCGACACAGGTGGGTGAGAAGAGAATTCTAAGGCGCGCGGAAGAACTCTCGTTAAGGAACTCGGCAAAATGACCCCGTAACTTCGGGAGAAGGGGTGCCTCGGTAGGGTGAATAGCCCGAGGGGGCCGCAGTGAAAAGGCCCAAGCGACTGTTTAGCAAAAACACAGGTCTGTGCGAAGCCGCAAGGCGAAGTATACGGGCTGACGCCTGCCCGGTGCTGGAAGGTTAAGAGGAGTGGTTAGGGGCAACCCGAAGCTATGAATTGAAGCCCCAGTAAACGGCGGCCGTAACTATAACGGTCCTAAGGTAGCGAAATTCCTTGTCAGGTAAATTCTGACCCGCACGAATGGCGTAACGACTTGGGCGCTGTCTCAACGAGAGATCCGGTGAAATTTTAATACCTGTGAAGATGCAGGTTACCCGCGACAAGACGGAAAGACCCCATGGAGCTTTACTGCAGCTTGATATTGGACTTTGGTACGATCTGTACAGGATAGGTGGGAGCCTTTGAAGCCTGAGCGCCAGCTTGGGTGGAGGCGCCGTTGGGATACCACCCTGATCGTATCGGAGTTCTAACCTGGTACCGTGATCCGGTATGGGGACAGTGTCAGGTGGGCAGTTTGACTGGGGCGGTCGCCTCCTAAAATGTAACGGAGGCGTTTAAAGGTTCCCTCAGAATGGTTGGAAATCATTCGCAGAGTGCAAAGGCATAAGGGAGCTTGACTGCGAGACCTACAAGTCGAGCAGGGACGAAAGTCGGACTTAGTGATCCGGTGGTACCGAATGGAAGGGCCATCGCTCAACGGATAAAAGCTACCCTGGGGATAACAGGCTTATCTCCCCCAAGAGTCCACATCGACGGGGAGGTTTGGCACCTCGATGTCGGCTCATCGCATCCTGGGGCTGAAGTAGGTCCCAAGGGTTGGGCTGTTCGCCCATTAAAGCGGTACGCGAGCTGGGTTCAGAACGTCGTGAGACAGTTCGGTCCCTATCTGTCGCGGGCGTAGGAAATTTGAGAGGAGCTGTCCTTAGTACGAGAGGACCGGGATGGACGTACCGCTGGTGTACCAGTTGTCTCGCCAGAGGCATAGCTGGGTAGCTATGTACGGAGGGGATAAGCGCTGAAAGCATCTAAGCGCGAAGCCCCCCTCAAGATGAGATTTCCCAGTATGTAAGACCCCTTGTAGACGACGAGGTTGATAGGTTCGAGGTGGAAGTGCGGCAACGTATGCAGCTGACGAATACTAATCGGTCGAGGGCTTAACCAATAAACCTAAATGTTACTTTACGCACGTTTCGTATCTAGTTTTCAAGGCGCAAATCACGCTTTGACTGTTTGGTGATGATGGCGGAGGGGACCCACGCGTTCCCATCTCGAACACGACCGTTAAGCCCTCCAGCGTCGATGGTACTTGAACCGCAGGGTTCTGGGAGAGTAGAACGTTGCCAAGCAGTTTACCCCTAGTGGGTATTTTTTTTGCTACCCTGTAAGCGTGCTTATCTTATAGGGGCCCTTAGCTCAGCTGGTTAGAGCGCACCCCTGATAAGGGTGAGGTCGGTGGTTCGAGTCCACTAGGGCCCACCAATATTCCCCAAAAAGTGAAGCTAAGCTTCGTAGGTAATTCCGATTACTTTTTCGGGGGCCCCATAACTATGCGGTCAATAACTTACGAGGGGCCATAGCTCAGCTGGGAGAGCGCCTGCCTTGCAAGCAGGAGGTCAGCGGTTCGATCCCGCTTGGCTCCACCAAATGTTCCCTGATAGCTCAGTTGGTAGAGCACTCGACTGTTAATCGAGTTGTCACAGGTTCGAGTCCTGTTCGGGGAGTACCTTTCTAGGAGAAGTGTCCGAGCGGCCGAAGGAGCACGATTGGAAATCGTGTAGGCGTCACAAGCGTCTCGAGGGTTCGAATCCCTCCTTCTCCGTCTCATTTCATACACAAGTTTGATTTCTTGGCGGCGTAGCTCAGCTGGCTAGAGCGTACGGTTCATACCCGTAAGGTCGGGGGTTCGAGCCCCTCTGCCGCTATTAATTAAATTGGAGAGATACCCAAGTGGCTATAAGGGGACCCTCTGCTAAGGGGTTAGACTGCGTAAGTGGTGCGAGGGTTCGAATCCCTCTCTCTCCGCCAGTAATTTCTTATAAGGCCCGTTGGTCAAGTGGTTAAGACACCTCCCTTTCACGGAGGTAACAGGGGTTCGAGTCCCCTACGGGTCACCATTAATTCCCTAATTTCTTATCCCATGGAGGCTTAGCTCAGCTGGGAGAGCATCTGCCTTACAAGCAGAGGGTCGGCGGTTCGATCCCGTCAGCCTCCACCATTTTCAACCTATTTGGAGCTGTGGTGTAGTGGCCTAACATGCCTGCCTGTCACGCAGGAGACCGCGGGTTCGAATCCCGTCAGCTCCGCCATTTTTACCAAAGTAAGAATTATGCCGTTGTAGCTCAACTGGTAGAGCAACTGACTTGTAATCAGTAGGTTGGGGGTTCAAGTCCTCTCGACGGCACCACAAGGCTTTAATATGGAGGCTTAGTGAAGTGGCTAAACACGGCAGACTGTAAATCTGCTCTCTCCGAGTTCGGTGGTTCGAATCCATCAGCCTCCATATACCTAATTTTATAGTGTGGCGGTCGTGGCGAAGGGGTTAACGCACTGGTTTGTGGATCCAGCATTCGCGGGTTCAAGTCCCGTCGTCCGCCCATTATTTTTAACCTATATTGGGGATTAGCCAAGCGGTAAGGCAACGGACTTTGACTCCGTCATGCCAAGGTTCAAATCCTTGATCCCCAGTATCTTCTTATGAGTCATTAGCTCAGTTGGTAGAGCACCTGACTTTTAATCAGGGTGTCGTAGGTTCGAATCCTACATGACTCACCACTTTACCCCAAAAAGTGAAGTGAAAGCTTCGAAGGGAATTCCGATTACTTTTCGGGGGCCCCAGCATTAACATGCGCGCGTATGGCGGAATTGGCAGACGCACTAGACTTAGGATTGTACTTCAAAAGGTTCGCTATATGACCGTTTTTTAAATGTCTCCTAACCGGAAATACGCTAAATTAAAACGCAATTGCGCTTCTTAACCGTAGGCACTACGGATTAGGAGGCTTTTTTATTTTTATAATTCGTAAGATTACGTACATTGAACACAATCAATGAATTTATAGGGGAAACAGCCCGTATAATTATCGTCTGAATCAGTCAGCATGGACTCAGCTATGAGAATCTATCTATAGAACTGTAGAGAACTGTAAAGAGCGTAATTTGACACTTGAGACGAAATCTTATTTACAAGCGTCTCGCGGACATAAACCGCTATCTTGGTGCATACAGGCTACTAGAAGTCACGCAGAATGACGTCGAATCGAAGTTTAAAACAGATGTTAAGACTACGTCGGTTAATATATACCTGTGAAGTGTTCGTGTACCGCAAACGCTTGCCACTCGATCGTTTGGAAGAGACAGAAGAAAATGTAAACTCTCAGCTCTCCAGAGGTGGCTATTCTAAGGGACATCGCAAGTATGAACGTAATAACAACTTAGAATGGATTCTTGGTGGGCTATGAATATACAAAAGAGAAAGCACTCCGAATGGAGTGCTCTTTTTAAGAATTAAGGGTGATTGATATTAAAAGTATATAATGCACTCGTGGACCAGTCAGATCCTTTTTGCCCTCTGATTTGAAAATATATAGTATCACCTGCTTGAATAGTTCCGCCAGGCCAATCTAATCCACCTGGTCCCTGATCACCGGCTGAACCCAATGACAGATATTGAGTACCGGTACGTAAAACCATATGCATGTCGTAGTTTAAGCCTGCTGGAGATTGTAGTGTTGCATTCCAGCTAGCATTGCTTCCAGTATCATTTGTCCAAGAATACCAGTCTACATCATCAGATGCATTGATTGTTGTAGAGACACCGCTTAGTGGTCCATTTAGCGAATAAGCTGTTGCAATCGAGTCTGCCCATCCATCATAAGCAAAAGCTGAGGTTGTGGCTCCAACCAAAGATATTGCACCAGCCAAAACTCCCACTACTAATTTTTTTTAAAATTTCTTTAGCAAAGCTATCACTCTCCCAAATTTAGTTATATAATTCCAACCAAATATATCACTTCCATCTATTTACATAAATAGTCCGGTGGAACCATTTGCTAGATACACAATTGCTACAATTGTCGAAAATATGTAGTTATTAATTAGATCGTAACAACGCTAGAATAAATCCTAAGATGGTTAATATTTCAAGTAAATATACGATTAAGAAAGAGTTGTATAACAAATTGGAGAACATAGGCGTTGCTCGATTTAAGGAAAGCATTCGGTAAACGAAGAGTCGGGAAAATTCACATATAAGTGTTATTTCTTTGTTTTTTTTTCTGTCCATCAATACGATAGTTGACTCATCCGCCCCCCTCATGGTATATTACTTTTCGCGGTTAAGAGATGCACTTCATACGAGATTCCGCTGACCGAAACAAATTCTGAATAGTAGGATCTAGCGTGGGGCATCGAATAAAGCGCGGTACCAATCCGTGAAAGAATTTTACAACATGCGCGTATGGCGGAATTGGCAGACGCACTAGACTTAGGATCTAGCGGGTGACCGTGGGGGTTCAAGTCCCTCTACGCGCATTAAATCCTCAGAAGTATTCATACTTCGTGAGGTACCCTGCGGAAGTGGCTCAGCGGTAGAGCATCGCCTTGCCAAGGCGAGGGTCGCGGGTTCGATCCCCGTCTTCCGCTTTTTAATTTGGCGCTATAGCCAAGTGGTAAGGCAGAGCTCTGCAAAAGCTTTACCCCCAGTTCGAATCTGGGTAGCGCCTTATTACTTATGCAAGCCGGAGTGGCGGAATCGGCAGACGCACAGGACTTAAAATCCTGCGATAGGTGACTATCGTACCGGTTCAAGTCCGGTCTTCGGCATTATCCCAACAACATATGCGCCCTTAGCTCAGCTGGATAGAGTATTTGACTACGAATCAAAAGGTCGGGAGTTCGAATCTCTCAGGGCGCGCCATCTTCAACCTGTTTGGCTTCGGGACGTAGCTCAGCTTGGTAGAGCACCTGCTTTGGGAGCAGGGGGTCGCATGTTCAAATCGTGTCGTCCCGACCATCAATTTCATAACGCGCGGGCGTAGTTTAATGGTAGAACTTCAGCCTTCCAAGCTGATCGCGCGGGTTCGATTCCCGCCGCCCGCTTACAGAAAGACCACCTTAGGGTGGTTTTTTTATTGTATAGACAATTGCCTTTAACAGGAAATTTGTTCAACTCGTCGAATCCTATACGTTTGCACTAGTCATAAACGAATAAAAGGAGATATCGATATGTCATTCACACAACATTTGGTAGATAAATACCAGGACGCTTGGCGTCAGACTCAGCTGCATCCATTTGTTCAGGAACTCGGGCAAGGTACTTTAGATCGTGATAAATTTCGCTTTTATATGATACAGGATTATTTATATTTGATTGATTATGCGAAATTGTTTGCACTCGGCGCAGTGAAAGCGACGGATTTGAAGACCATGGGCGAATTTGCAGCCCTGCTGCACTCGATTCTTCATGAGGAAATGGAATTGCATCGGTCCTACGCGGCACAGTTCGGCATTACAGAAGAGGAATTGGAGAAGACGGAGCCTTCACCTATCACGTTAGCCTATTCGCATTATATGCTTCATGCTGCACAGAACGGATCGTTGGCTGAATTGACCGCTGCTCTGCTTCCTTGCATGTGGAGTTATTGGGAGATTGGTGTGATGCTCAAAGAAATACCAGGCGCCGCGGATCACCCTGACTATGGGGAGTGGGTCCGAATGTATAGTTCCGAGGAGTTTGGCGAGCTAGCCCAGTGGTGCATTCGTTTAATGGATCGTTTGGCGGAAGGGAAATCAGGGGACGATTTGGCCAGACTGGAGACGATATTCTTAAATGCGACGCGGTATGAAACGATGTTCTGGGAGATGGCTTATCAGGGGCAGATGTGGCCTGTAGGCTCGTCAACATGAGGGATGACAGAGCAATAATCAAAGTTCTTTTCGTATGTAGTAGGAATAAATGGCGAAGCTTAACCGCTGAGAAAATATTCGCGGGACAAGCAGGATTGGATGTTCGGTCAGTAGGGACGGAAGAACAAGCAAGAGTTAGAATCACCAGTGGTCACGTAGGCTGGGCTGATGTTATTTTTGCTATGGAGAAGAAACATGTTAGACGTATAACCGAGAAATTTGGAGATATGTTGGGGGATAAAAAACTAATATGCCTGGATATTCCAGATGACTATCCCTTCATGGATGAAGAGCTGATAGAAATTTTGGAATCGCGGGTTGCGGAGTATATCGACTTGGTGTGAATTAATTTTGCAGAGATGACTAATGGACAAGGCTAGCCGAATATACATAGACGGAACCATCAGAAAGTTGTTTATCAACTAGGAGGTGTTTCACGAATGATTTATTGGTTGGTGGCCGTCGTCATTGTTGTCATTGGTTTATTGGTTTTGGCAAGTGTGAGGAAGCGCAAAGTAACAGAATCACCTGATTTGAAAACACATAAGCCGTGTGCCTATTGTAATGAGGAAATTGCAATTGATGCGGATGTATGCAAATACTGTAGAGGTGTGGTGGTCAGTTAGAGGATTTAGATAGGTAGGCGGCTTATTCGCTTGGGCGGATGGGCCGTTTTTGTTTGCAGAGTGAAGTGAATTTATAATTCTTTGTTGCAAAATAATTGAATGCTATAATTGAGATCTATTCTAATCTAAATGAAACTGGAGGTATTATATATGGAACGAAATGATGATTTAAATAAATTAATCAAGCTGACAGGAGAGCGCGCAAAGCTTGATGCTAAAGCCAATGGAACTTATGTGGTCTATAAAGACTTGTCAGGGCGACTGGTGAAAGAATATACGAATGGAATAAAGGAAATTTTGCCCCAAGAGAATCAAGAATATGCGTGAATCGAAAGCAACACTTTTCATCTTTGCTGGCAATAATGGTAGCGGCAAAAGTACGATTAGAAACTTAATAATTGATCGAATAGGGATAAGCGTTAATATAGATCCAGATGCACTGGCCAGACGTATTAATCCCCATCAACCAGAAATTGCTCGGGTATCAGCAGGTAAGGAAGCGATTCGTTTAGCTAGAGAATGTATTCATAATTTTCGGGATTTCTCAATAGAAACTACCTTGTCCGGCGGATATGCTCTACGTCTTATTAAAGAAGCAAAAGCAAATAACTTTGAAATCATCACGTTTTACGTGGGCCTTGGAGATCCTAACCTAAATATTCAACGTGTGGCGATTAGGGTTAAGAATGGCGGACACCAAATTCCTACGAAGGATATTCTGCGCCGTCATCATACTTCATTTGAAAATTTACTTACCCATATGAATCTTATAGATAACCTCATAGTCATCGACAATAGTTCTTTAAGCGGAGAAATTGTTCTTGAAATAGACAGAGGAGATCTAAAGTACAGAAACAGCAGCTTGCCAAATTGGGTAACTCCTATTCTTCATCAATTACAATCTCAATAACTCAATTCCCATAGCCGTGTGTGGGGAATTGGGTTATTTTTCTTTATTTTCCCAACACCCATTGACAAACCCTTTAATTATGTCATAATGATAATATCAAAATGAAATAATCAAACCAGGCTGGTGAACCAAAATGGTCGACAACGAATCCAACTATTCTGCAAGCAATTACCGAACACCTGATGGAGCGCCAACTGACATCGCCATCTTTACGATCATATCCAAAGATAGAAATACACGGAAGAAATCACTGCCGACCCGTGAGTTAAACGTTATGTTAATTCAGCGGAAGATCTGGCCCTATGAAGGCATGTGGGCTCTGCCAGGGGGATTTACACTTGAGACGGAGACGGTGCATGCCTGCGCTGCGCGTGAATTGAAAGAGGAAACAGGCGTGGCCAACGTTCATCTCGAATATTTCAATGTTTACAGTGAGCCGGGACGCGACCCGCGTGGATGGATTATCTCTCATGCCTTTCTAGCGCTAGTGGACGAAAATGAGCTAGCCCATCGCAAGGCGGACGTGGATGCCTCCGATGTACGGCTGTTCCCAGTACATGAAGCGTTAGCTATGGATTTAGCTTTTGACCATAAACGAATTCTTGGAGATGCCCTCCACGAAGTCCGTCAGAAGATGCTAACGACCACGATTGCCAAAGCATTTCTTCCAGAGGAGTTTACGATCGGCGAGCTGTACCAAGTGATTCAGACAGTCGTTCCGGAGTTCGCGGAGCAAAATTTCATTCGCAAAATTACATCGACGCAAAGCCGCAAGAGAATCATTGAGGAAGTGCTCAATCCTGACGGGACCTTGAAGGGATCCAATCGGTTTTCCCAGCGTGCGGCTCAGTTGTATCGGTTCACAGAGGTGGAGCCGCAATTATCTATTTATAGCTGATACAATCATAAAAAAAGGAGCGTGACGAACCATGATTCTGTTAAATGGGACCGAATTAGTTTTCAAGATTTTCCCGAACGGCGAGACGCTGGTGGATGGGGAGCAAATCCTTGGATTGGCTTTAGAGCACAATGAGATAGCTTTTAAATATGAATCAGACAGCGATTTGATCAAGCTGATGTTCGTAAAGAATTTCCTGGATGATCATAATTTTGCATCTTTCCTAGTGATTTACTACATGCCCTACAGCCGTATGGACCGAGTGGAGGGATCGTCCGTTTTTACGCTCAAATACGTGGCGAATTTTCTAAATGCGTTGTCATTTCAAAAGGTGACATTGATCGAGCCTCATTCAGACGTCTCACTCGCACTCATTAACCGCAGCACAGCAAGGTATCCTACGATCGAATTGCTCGATCAGGTTATTGCCGCTACGGGCTTCAATCCAGAAGCTGATTACTTATTTTTCCCGGATGCAGGGGCTCAGAAGCGATACAGCAAGGTCAAAGGATACCAACAGCTGGTTGGATTTAAAGTGCGGGATTTCCAAACAGGTCAAATCAAGAAGCTAGATGTTGTCGGAAATATCGAGAACCGTGGATTTAAAGCCATCATTGTAGATGATCTGTGCTCATATGGCGGGACATTTATGCTGAGTGCCGAAAAGTTGAAGGAGCTGGGGGCTTCCGAGATTTATCTGCTGGTGGGACACTGCGAAACGTCCATTTTTAAAGGAAAAATCCTTGAAACCGACCTGATTGATAAAGTGTTCACAACGAATACCATGCTTGAGGAAACTGATCACCCCAACATTCACGTAACCAACATAGGAGGTATGTAACATGACACAATCATTCATTTACCCGGCAACGCTGCTTTGCGATTTCTATAAGGTGAGCCACAAAAACCAATATCCTAAGGGAACGGAACTTGTTTATTCAACCTGGACGGCACGTACGAGCCGCTTGGAAGATGTCCATCACGTAGTGGCTTTTGGCTTTCAATCGTTTATTAAGGAGTATCTGATCCAATATTTCGATGTGAATTTCTTTGCGAGACCTAAAGATGATGTAGTGGTTGAGTATAAAAGAGTGCTCCAATACGCGCTTGGCGCTGAGAATCCGGACGCTTCGCATATCGAAGAGTTGCACGATTTAGGCTATTTGCCGATTAAAATCAAAGCGATAAAAGAAGGAACGTTGGTTCCCATTAAGGTGCCAATGCTGACAATTGAAAATACAAAGCCTGAATTTTTCTGGCTGACCAATTATCTGGAGACATTGATGTCCTGTCAGCTTTGGATGCCTGCGACGAGTGCGACATTAGCTTTTGAGTACCGTCAGATCCTGGAGGAGTACGCGAAGACGACGAATGGGGACACAGCGGGCGTGCCTTTTCAAGGGCATGATTTCTCGATGCGCGGCATGAGCTCATTAGAAGCGGCCAAAATCAGCGGGGCTGGCCATTTGATTTCGTTTACAGGGACTGATACTATCCCTGCGATTCTTTATTTGGAAGATTTCTACCAAGCTAATATTGAAAAAGAACTCGTAGGTACTTCGATTCCTGCGACGGAACATAGTGTTATGTGCGCACACGGGACAGACGAAATGGCTTCGTACCGTTACCTGATCAATGAGGTATATCCGAGCGGCTTCGTTTCCATCGTATCGGATACATGGGATTTGTGGAGCGTGCTCGATGTTGTGATCCGCGGGCTCAAAGAAGATATTCTGAGCCGTGATGGCAAAGTGGTGATTCGTCCGGACAGCGGGGACCCGGTGAAAATTATTTGCGGCGATGCGGATTCGACCAATGAGTTCGAACGGAAAGGCGTGATTGAGATCCTCTGGGATATCTTTGGCGGCACGACGACGGAAAGGGGATTTAAGCAGTTAGACAGCCATATTGGGGCTATTTATGGGGATGCCATTACGATTGCTCGCTGTAGAGAAATATGTGAGAAGCTAGCAGCCAAGGGTTTTGCCTCGACCAACATGGTCTACGGTATCGGTTCGTACACCTACCAGTACAATACACGCGATACGTTTGGCTTTGCGTTGAAATCGACCTTTACGGTCATCAATGGCGAAGAGCGCAAAATTTTCAAAGATCCCAAAACAGACAGCGGCAACTTTAAGAAATCGCAAACAGGCCTCGTGCTCGTCACCGAACAAGATGGCAAGATCACATACACAGACAATCTGAGTGTGGCTGAATACACCGAGCGTCAGGCGGAAGATAGGCTGGAAGTTGTATTCGAAGATGGGAAATTAGTTCGTGATCAATCGCTGGCTGATATTAGAGCGGAGCTTTTGCGGAACCTTTAGGTGAGGGAGAGTCAGGACCGCCGCTCATTTTAGAAAATGAAGGTGATAGAGATGGAGAAGTTTACATTTTTCTGGAGGACGCAGTCTCCTTTTTCACAGTGGCATTCTTGTCGTTTTATAATTGATGGCAATGTCTTTAACTGTGCGGAGCAATATATGATGTATATGAAAGCAAGCATTTTTGAAGATGCTGAAATAGCAGGGAAAATTCTCGCCAGCCGTTCGCCATCTGATCAAAAGAAGTTGGGCCGAAATGTCAAAAACTTCAAGGCGGATCAATGGCAGCAGGTATGTAAAAAGATTGTTTATGACGCTAATTATGCGAAATTTACGCAAAATCCCGAGCTCAAACATGCACTGCTTGCAACAGGCGGGACTACATTGGTCGAAGCAAGCCCGGATGATAAAATTTGGGGAATCGGCTTAGCCGAGGAACACCCCCATGCCCAAAATCGCCGCACTTGGCGAGGAACAAATTGGCTCGGGGACATTTTAACTACGCTTCGCGAGGATCTGATCAAAGAAAAGTAGGCGAAAGGAGTTAAGGTTATGAAGGATCAAGTACTGGCTGGGCTGCTCGGACTCTGTGTAGGGGATGCTTTGGGTGTGCCGGTCGAATTTCGGGAGAGAGGATATCTTAAGCAGAATCCGATTCGTGAGATGATCGGACATGGCACCTATGATCAACCAGCAGGCACATGGTCCGATGACAGCTCTTTAACCTTTTGCTTAGCGGAGAGCTTGTGCAAGGGATATGATATTTATGATATCGGCTATCAAAGTGTACAGTGGTATCACAAAGGGCATTGGACGCCATATGGGGAAGTCTTTGATATCGGGAACACGACGCGCGAGGCGTTGGACCGGCTATGTTATGAACTTATTCGTCCCGATTTGGCGGGATTGACGGGTACTCGCAGTAATGGCAATGGATCTTTGATGCGTATCCTGCCACTTGCTTATTTCCTGAAAGAAGCAACTTTCGAGGAAAAAGTGCCGATGATTGCTGCCGTTTCCTCAATTACGCACCGGCATATCCGATCGATCATCGCCTGTGTCATCTACGTGGAGTTTGCCTGTCATCTGCTCCAGGGATTCGACCTTGAAGAAAGCTACAGGAAGACGCAGGTTGCGGTGAACAATTATTACAAGGATGAGCCGGAGTTGGCGCATTTCCAAGCAATTTTGAATGGAAATATTGCGGAGGTTACGGAGGGGGAGATCCAATCCTCTGGCTATGTGGTTCATACGTTAGAGGCTAGCTTGTGGTGTTTATTTAATAGCGTTAACTATGTAGAAGCTGTGTTAAAGGCTGTTAATTTGGGTGAAGATACAGACACGACCGGGGCAGTCACTGGTGGTTTAGCCGGTATCTATTATGGTCTATCGGCTATTCCAGGGTCTTGGGTTGATGTGTTAGCTCGGAAGGAAGACATTATTGACTTGGCTGAGCGATTGGCGGAGAAGCTTGCCTCTGCATAACGCAAAAGAGGTTTTCCCAAAGGTCGCATGGCATTGAGGGAGCAGGCAGCGCTATTGCCCTATTGCTCGCAAATAAGAGTCTTCAACAGCTCCTATTTGCTCAAAAAGCACGGACTTTTCATGAATAGCGGACTGTAGAGACTCTTAACTGCTGCGAAACATGTAAAACCTGCCCCCGAGGAAGCAATAAGAGTCTCCAAGAGCTGTTATTTACGCGAAAAGTGGCCATTTTACACGAATAGGAGTCCTTGGAGACTCTTATGAGGAGACCAAAAGTGCTGCGCTCGAGCGGTTCGATGTATGATTGAACAAGAACAAATGTTTGGTGAAGGAGAAAGCAAAGGAGCTAAGCGCGTATAAGCCGCTTAGCTCCTTTTTCGATATCTCATTGTTCTATCGATATTTAGTGCTAATGCTGCACAGCAGCATCCCCGACTTCCGCAGCAGCAGCGGCCTTCTCGGCTCCAGATGCTTTGCGCGGAAACGGCCACCAGTTGGCTTCTCCGAAGAGAACGGCCAAAGACGGCACGATTAGACCCATGAACACGGTCGTATAAATGGCTAAACCGATGGCGATGCCTGCACCCAACTCGAGCAGCGTGTCAACGCCGGAGAACATAAGCGCCGCGAATGTGCCGCCCATAATGAGCGCTGCCGACATAATCACGCCGCCAGTCGTCGTCATGGCTCTGCCCATGGCTTCAACGATGCGGCCCGGTCGGTATTCTTCCTTGAAGCGAGCCATGAGGAAGATACTGTAGTCGACGCCGAGCGCCACGATAATCAAGAAGATGAAGAAGGAAACGGTCCAGGACAGACCGGCAAAGCCCAACATTTTAACAAAAATGAACTCCACAATGCCCATCGTAATCAAGTAATTAAAGACTAGCGATAGCAGAAGATACAACGGCATGAGAAGGGAACGGAGCAGCAAAGCCAGAACGACATAGATCCCAATTAACACGAACCCGCCTGTGCGATAAAAGTCACGCTGCGAGATGCGGTCGAGCTCGTGGTAATTGGCGGTTTGCCCTGCGAGTTTAATATCGGCTTTTGCAAGGGCTGTTCCCTTTAAACTGCTGGTCATGGACTCTTTAATTTCATCCATTTTTCCCATGGCTTCCTTGGAATAGGGATTGATCGCCAGTACGACCTCGACCTTGGCAATTTTGCCGTCTTCGGACATGTAGAAGTCCAGAGACTTCTTGAAATCAGCTTGCTCCAGCAATTCTTTGGGCACATTCCATCCCGAGATTTGTTTGGAGCTATTATCGATGATGCCTTTTTGCGCTTCTAGAACTTGGTTAAGTCCATCGGATACTTTCGTTAATGCGCCTGTTCCGTCCCCAAGACCGGAAGCGAATTGTCCAAGACCGCTCTCCACTTGCCCAATGCCGCTGCTGACTTTCTTTTGTCCATCAGCTAATTGACTGACACCGCCGGATAGCTGATTCACGGATGGTGCTAGTTGGGAGAGGCCTTTAGCCAAAGGCTGCAGACCAGCTTCGGTTTGAACCAATCCGCCAGTCAACCCCTGCTGCTTACCGACGAGAGTCTGATAAGTAATATTCGAAGCCAACTCCGGGTACTCTTGCGCCAGTTTAGATAAATCATCTGCCATCGAAGCTGCTGTTCCTTTCAGCTGAGAGGATGCCTTGACTAGCTGCTGAGCGCCTTGCTCAGACTGTACAAGGCCGCCGGATACTTGCTGCAGCCCGCCCTGCACGTCCGTCAGCTTTTTCGCTATTTCCTCTGCACCCTGACTTAGCTTGGCGACATCCCCAGCTTGAGCTTCTATTTGGGTCTGTGCTTTCTTAAAGCCGTCGTTTACTTCGTTCACCCCTGAGCGCAGCTCGGTCAAGCCTTTATTCGTCTGCTCCAGTTGATTAGGCACCGTCAGCTCCGCGATCTGCTTGCCCAGCGGTCTGGCTGCACTTCTAACCTCTTTCACATCGGCAATCTGGCTAACGGCTTGACTCGCTTTCTCCATAGCGGCCAAACCTTCTGGCGTTCTCATCGAACTCGGCAAGGTGATCGCTACTGTTGTAGGCAGCACTTCGCCGCTGCTGAATTTGGCTTCTACTTCACGAAAGCCTTTGACCGCGCTGATGCTTGGATCAATTTCGGCTAAGTCATCGAACGAGCGGTTCCCTTGAAAAAGGAAAACGAACGGCGTCAACACAAGTAAGCTTACCAGGAGTACCGCGACTGGTCTCTTAGCGGTTAAACGCGCCATTGCTCCCCAAAGCTTGGAGTCTCCGTGTGCTGCGCCGCTTTTGACTTTTACCGGCCAATACATGGCTGGCCCCAGAATTAACATCAAAGCTGGAGTTAGTGTAACGGCTGCCACCAGAGTAATGGCGACACCGACGGCTACGCCGACTGCGGATTGATATAAGCCGAATTTGGCGAATCCGATTAGGAAAAAGGCGATAAGCACGGTGCTTCCCGAGAACAGCACGGTTTTGCCGACAGTTTGAATGGTGCGCAGCAAAGCTGTGACCCGGTCGGTCGTATGGGAGAGTTCTTCACGGAAACGGTGAATCAAGAGAATGCAGTAGTCCGTTCCGGCACCGAACAAGACGGCGATCAGGAATGTCTCTGTAAAAGATGAGACGGGCATGCCAGCTTTGGTCAGCAGCGCTACGAACCCGCGTGTGAGAATGAAGGCCATTCCAATTGTAATGAGCGGAATGAAAGGTGCGATCGGAGAGCGGAAGACAAAGAGTAAAATGCCAAGAACAAGAACAAGAGTGAGTACCTCCGTCTTCTTCAGTCCTTCATTGGTTGACGAATTATAGTCTAGGAAAATAGGGGCGCTTCCCGTGAATTCGACGGACATGCCGTCTGGCTGTGAGATGAACTTATTTTTTAAAAGTTTTACGCTATCCGACGTGGAGGCCTGTTGTACCTCTTTGGGAAATTCGACGATGACGAGTTCCGTCGTATTGTCTTGACTAATAAATTTTTGTGCAAGCGATGGATCCTCCGAAGCCGACAGTACGCTAACGATCCCCAACGCATCTTGCTCTTTTTTCAACTCGTCAATTTGGGCTTTGATCCATGTTTGATCTTGTTCCGTTAAGCCGCTTTCTCGCTGGACGACGACAATCGCATTTGATTTGGATTTCCGATTCGGGTCCATCTGCTCAAGGATCGCCTGAGCCTGAGCGGACTGCGCATCTGTCGGTAGGAACTTGGACTCCGTCTGTCTGACGATTTGTCCTAAGTCTGGCAAGATGAATACAGAGCTCACGGTTACGGCTAACCAAACGAGTAAAACAAGCCATTTCGTTTTGGCTAAAAGTCTAATCCATTTTTCAATCATACTAGTGCGCCTCCTAAATGTTCCTCTGAAAACTTTATCTGTTCTCAGTTATAACTCAATTATGACTTTCGGTCAATATTATTTTGGACTCTCGGTCAATATTTTTTCAGGGACGTATTTATGTTTTAAAAGGAATGTAAATATGAAACGGTGATGGTTATTGTATATTTAAATGATATTATTGAACCTTTGGTCATTTTATGCATTGTACAAAATTCTAGTTTCCTCTATACTTAGCCTATATCTTTGACACATATGTGATTTGACGGAGATGAGCTTATGAACCGTGAAGAAAAAAAGCGCGCTACGCGCAAAAAAATATTAGACTCTGCGCTTGAACTGTTTGCGGAGCATGGATATGATGGCACGACCGTTCATTTGATAACCGAACGCGCAGGCGTAGCGAAAGGGACTTTTTTCAATTATTTTGACTGCAAAGAGGATGTCTTCTGTGATATCCAAACGTTCCAAGCGACCACGGAAATTGAGAAATTAAAGGACAGAAGCGGACCGCTTCTCCCGCATATCAGAGAATTCCTAATGGAATTTGTTCGAATGGTTCCATTTACCAGGCAGCTTGTTCGTGCTGTTTTTCAAAGTGATTTGGGTAATGGAAAGTCACTAACGAATCGACTAAACATGTTGGAAGAACTGAAAGAAGTATTGGTGCCTATTATTATTGAAGCGCAGAAGCGTGGAGAATTTTCTTCGGCAATTCCTCCTGAGATGATTGCTGATCAAGCGCTTCAAACCTATATGGGAGTCTTAATCCTGTGGGGAATGGGGATGGGCGACGATAAACTCACGACGCAGATGGCGGTAAGTTTTGAATTGTTTTTCCGCAGTTTGCAGCCTTGAGTGGAGGCATAAATAATCACTTTGGTAAGCATCTTGGGATGATAGCTGTCCCGACCGCCACCAGGGTAAGCGAAGTCAAAGATGGCATCAGTACTTTGTGGATATAGCAAAAAGTTGGCGCTCCGCGCAAAAAAAGTGTAACATCAATCTCAGACAAGAAACTTGCGATTTTTTTGCAGTTAAAAGGAGCCTGAATCATTTGAGTACTGAACAAACCTATGAATTGCCCCCGAATTTTGAAGAATTAAAAAAATCAGCTAGCCGCATGTCCAATTGGAGAGAGCGTTTGGACGCTGTGGAACAATTAGGACAGTGGAACGATCAACAGACGATAAATATTTTGGCGCGGATGTTGAAGAACGATACCGTGTATCCCATTCAAGAGGCCGCTTACCGGAAGCTTCGCGCATTTGGCGAAGATGCGCAGCTGCCCCCGCGCAAAAAAGGCGATCTGATCAAAGGCGCAGGCAAAGTTTTCGTGCGGATTAAGAAGAGCTTGCCGGAAGGTCACACGTATGAAGAGTTTAAAGAGAAACTGCAGAAAACAAGAAGCGATGTTTTTGATACGTATGAAGGTGACAAAGGGTCAGACTTTGATGTGTGGCTTGAAGCGTTGTGGGCTTCCTTACAGAGCGTGAAAGCATGAGCAAGGCGAAGGGCAAGGGCGGTACTGGCAGAGGAACGGATAAAAAGGGCTGGGATCGTTGGCAAGCCAGCGCCAATCGGGCCAAAAGCGCTCCTAAACCATATAAGAGCAAAGGTCTGAAGGCGGCAGCGGAAGCCGCGAAAAATGCCTCTAAATAAGATGACCCCCGGCAGCTTGCCGGGGGTTTTGCTTATTCTTTTTAACATAGCGCCACGCATAATTTCAACGTAAACAACGCAACTTATCGAAGTTACCAAACTTATTCGTTCAAAGGAGACTTCGAGATGCAGCAGCAAACACCTTACAACAATAACCAGCAGGGCGAGCATTACATGAATCATGGCGGTCATGAAGTTTTTGATTTGCATGAAGTATTGGCATGTACCATTAATGTACTGGATCAATTCATGATCTTCAGACAGTTTGTGCAAGATCACGAGCTTCTGGATATTCTGGATCGTCAGTACAACTTCACTTTGTTCCATTACAATTTAACAGCGGAATGCTTTGCAACCGGGCAGAAGCCAAGTCAAGAAACAGGCACGTATATGATTCGCAATCTGTCCCAGCCGATTTATGGCATCAAGCCAACGCAACCCAAGAAGCCGAATCAGTCACTGGCTGATGTCAAAGATGCAGGCATTAGCGCTCATATGCTGGGGTTGATTAAATCCCATGCTTCGCTGCTGACGATGACGTCTGTTGAAGTGACCAATCCTGCGGTGCGCCGCGTATTGGCTTCGCAAGTTCAGAATTTCATCGAAATGGCTTACGAAATTTTCTTATATCAAAACCGAAATGCCTACTACCAAGTTCCGCGGCTGGAAATCTCCGATATGCAAAAAATGCTGAATACCTTCGTTCCGGCACAAGGCATGCCGCAAATGCCTCCGAATAACCGACCTTCTCTGCACTAGAGACGGCCAAAACAAAGGAGCTAAGCAGCTTGTAACTGCTTAGCTCCTTTTAGTCTTACCCTTTTTTGTGCATCGCATGGAAGGGGCATTTGGCGGCCACGCTGTCATCATCCCGCAGAAAGTACTGTTCCCACTCCAAATTATCCGATTGGCCGTACCATTTGAGCGAAGGATGTGCAGGCACTCCGTCGTATGCCACTAATTTCTCGCGAATCAGCTTTTTCATATTTCGTCCGAAGGGGGTAGAATCATTGATTTCGGCGAACACCCAGCGCGGCTGGAATGTAATCAGAAAGTGAGATGTCCGTCGGCTTTTCCGAACTTGGTGGGCTGGTGTTCCGCAGAAGGCGAAGTAAGGCTGCCCGCTATGACAGAACTCCCAAGACGGATGGGAGGGATCGTTAGAGATGTGCCCTGGCCACGGCATGTCATCTTTGGCGCTGACACGGCTTAAAATCGACCAGAATAGATGCTCATAATCCTCTACAGCATAGTCATTTCTCATATCATCGGGGGTTTGGAAGAAAATGACTAGCGAAGCGAACTTCCCTGTGTCTCGCGAGCATTCGCCATACTGCTGCAGAAGCGCAGCAACTTCCTCGATGGCCGTGTCTGTCCGTGGGTCAGGCGCGAACCCGAATCGCAAGCTGTCTGCAAGAAAACCCTGCCTACCAGGGATACAGGGGAATGTCCTGTCTGAATCGGCAATCATATCTCCAAATTGACTGAAAGCATCCTGCTGCCACACCGGCAGCTCACCCAGATGACGATCGAGCCAAGTTTTTGCATGTAATTGAACCACTATAAACCCCTCCTTCATCATTCGGAGCATAGTATGCGAAGGAGGGGGATTGGGTGATTGCCCAGATCTTTCTTACATAATTTCTACATCAATCGGGGTGCATACGAAACCGTTGCAGGCACTTTCCGCACAGGGGCAGGCTGAGACAGCAACAATAAGGTCCATCTCGGCCCTAAGTTCAATATAATCCCCTGCTTTGGATAAGGGGCGTTCTACGCTAATTTCTCCTGTAGGATGAATCACTGTGTTCATGAACAAATTGAAAGGGTAGTGCTGAACCGGGGCAGGGATATGGAATTCTGCGATAGCTTCGTTCAAATTATGATAGCAACTCGCATGATTTTGTTTGTTATAGAGCACTTCATACATCTCGGAGCGGCAAGCAGCATTGATGAAATCATGCCGTCCCACAGTATCCGATACGATGGTCAGCATTGGTTTATAGGTTGTAGCATACAGGATATCGCCGGGCTTCACGTTCGTTGTACTCAGAGCATCGAGAGTCACTCCAGGATCGAGTCGCTCGTTCAAATTATGAGCATGATAAGCAACGAAATCAGCGACTTGTTCACCCTCCACATCCGTGACACGAACCACTTGTCCTTTGCTAAGCTTAAACCCTAGACCTTGTGTGGCTGGAATACGCCATTTCTGTTTGATCATCGATAGCCTCCTGATAGTTAGGTGATTGCTTTTAACAGTATGGCTTTCCAACGATGGTGTCATGCGCAATTCTAGTACTTTGGACCTTGTTTGGATCTAATAGAGATAAGGGTATTTTTATGGTACATCAATAGGTATAATCAAAAGTGGCAATCACAATGATCAGTTGTAGGCAAGGGGGGGTTATCATTACGATTTTTATCAGTTTCTTAGTTAATGTTTGTATCTTGATTACATGTGCTTATTTATTCAATCTCATTTTTAAATATACATGTCAACAGGCTTCATGGACGGTAAAACAGATTGTGCTAGTCGCCATATTTATTGCTTCGGGCTGGCTAACCATGTTTTTTGGCGTGAGAATATCAGAGCATACGCTTTTTGATTTGCGTGCGCTTCCGCTTGTTTTTGGAACGCTCTTTTTTCGGAAATATCATCTGCTTCTCCTTATCGGACTGGGCATCGCACTTGCCAGATACACGATTACGGGGATTAACCCGCAAGCATTTACGGGTTCGCTTAATATCTTGCTGCTAAGTTTCTTAGCTGCGTTTCTCGTAGGATTATACCAACAGAAAAAGTGGAGCTACACGAAAAAGGCGCTAATCTCGATCCTTTCCATTAACACACTGCAAGTGATCGGGGTCGCAAGTTTTGGCGCCGTGAATAAGACTGTCTATTTGACCAAGGTTGCTATTTACACCTATCCCACAGGTCTTCTCATAAGTGCCCTCTTTGTTTTTATTATTCTGGATTTTTACAGTGAACAGCTGCAAGCGAACAAGATTCGTAAAATGAATACCAGACTGCGCAAACAGAAGGCGAAGCTTCTTGCTTCCAAGCGTGAACTGGAGGAAAAGGCACAACAGTTGACACTTGCTTCTACCTACAAATCGCAATTTATTGCCAATATGTCACATGAATTCAAAACGCCTTTGAACAGCATTATCGTATTATCCGAATTAATTCGGGAGTATGATGAACCGGCCAATTCTCAGGAAGTCAATCAATATGCCGAAATCATTCACACGTCTGGCAATGAACTGCTGCTTATGCTGAATAGTGTGCTGGATCTGTCTAAGATTGAAGCGGGCAAAATGGACATTCTCTGGCAACCTGTCGTTATGGATGAACTGATTTCCTACATCAAGCAACAATTTCAACCGTTGGCAGCTGCACAAAAGCTGCACTTCGACGTGCACTTGGCACCCAGCGTACCTAGCATGATCCAAATGGATTACCAGAAGCTCAATCAAATTCTTCGAAATCTAATTATGAACGCAATTAAATTTACGGAGCAGGGCAGTATCACCCTGAATGTGGAAATGGATATTACGGACTCCTTAGCTTGGGTCGTCTTTGTGGTACAGGATACAGGTATTGGGATTGCCGAAGAGAAGCAACAAATGATCTTTGAAGCTTTTCAACAAGGAGACGGTGCCTCTAATCGCAAATATGAGGGAACGGGCTTAGGTTTATCGATCAGTCTCCAACTGGCCAAACTGCTGGGCGGTTCACTGGCATTGCAAAGTAAAAAAGGGGAGGGCAGCAAGTTCTCCTTGGTCCTTCCGCTGCA
>NZ_CP091881.1:8840000-8920000 GCF_022163125.1 Paenibacillus sp. HWE-109
AGTTACGTTCCCGTGCGAGGTTAAGTCGAAGAGACGGAGCCGCAGCGAAAGCGAGTCTGAATAGGGCGCTTTAGTACGTGGACGTAGACCCGAAACCGTGTGATCTACCCCTGTCCAGGGTGAAGGTGAGGTAACACTCACTGGAGGCCCGAACCCACGCATGTTGAAAAATGCGGGGATGAGGTGGGGGTAGCGGAGAAATTCCAATCGAACTCGGAGATAGCTGGTTCTCCCCGAAATAGCTTTAGGGCTAGCCTCGGAAGATGAGTTGTGGAGGTAAAGCACTGATTGGGTGCGGGGCCCGCCAAGGGTTACCAAGTCCAGTCAAACTCTGAATGCCACAAACTTTATTCCGGGAGTCAGACAGTGAGTGCTAAGATCCATTGTCAAAAGGGAAACAGCCCAGACCATCAGCTAAGGTCCCCAAGTGTGTGTTAAGTGGGAAAGGATGTGGAGTTGCACAGACAACCAGGATGTTGGCTTAGAAGCAGCCACCATTGAAAGAGTGCGTAATAGCTCACTGGTCGAGTGACTCTGCGCCGAAAATGTAACGGGGCTAAACACGCCACCGAAGCTATGGCTTGCACTTTGTGCATGGGTAGGGGAGCGTTGTATGTACGTTGAATTCTGACCGTAAGGACAGGTGGAGCGCATACAAGTGAGAATGCCGGTATAAGTAACGAAAAGATCAGTGAGAATCTGATCCGCCGAAAACCTAAGGGTTCCTGAGGAAGGCTCGTCCGCTCAGGGTAAGTCGGGACCTAAGGCGAGGCCGAAAGGCGTAGTCGATGGACAACAGGTGGAAATTCCTGTACCACCGTAGCCGTTATGAGCAATGGAGTGACGCAGAAGGATAGTGACGCAGACTGATGGATGTCTGTCCAAGCAGTGAGGCTGGTTAGTAGGCAAATCCGCTAACCGTAAGGCTGGGCTGTGATGGGGAGGGAAACTTTAAGTACCGTAGGTCATGATTTCACACTGCCAAGAAAAGCTTCTAGCCAGGCGAAGGTGCCCGT
Organism: Paenibacillus sp. HWE-109; assembly: GCF_022163125.1. Classification (NCBI taxonomy): domain Bacteria; kingdom Bacillati; phylum Bacillota; class Bacilli; order Caryophanales; family Paenibacillaceae; genus Paenibacillus; species Paenibacillus sp. HWE-109. Next base: position 8,841,017 of record NZ_CP091881.1, read on the forward strand.
ACCGCAAACCGACACAGGTGGGTGAGAAGAGAATTCTAAGGCGCGCGGAAGAACTCTCGTTAAGGAACTCGGCAAAATGACCCCGTAACTTCGGGAGAAGGGGTGCCTCGGTAGGGTGAATAGCCCGAGGGGGCCGCAGTGAAAAGGCCCAAGCGACTGTTTAGCAAAAACACAGGTCTGTGCGAAGCCGCAAGGCGAAGTATACGGGCTGACGCCTGCCCGGTGCTGGAAGGTTAAGAGGAGTGGTTAGGGGCAACCCGAAGCTATGAATTGAAGCCCCAGTAAACGGCGGCCGTAACTATAACGGTCCTAAGGTAGCGAAATTCCTTGTCAGGTAAATTCTGACCCGCACGAATGGCGTAACGACTTGGGCGCTGTCTCAACGAGAGATCCGGTGAAATTTTAATACCTGTGAAGATGCAGGTTACCCGCGACAAGACGGAAAGACCCCATGGAGCTTTACTGCAGCTTGATATTGGACTTTGGTACGATCTGTACAGGATAGGTGGGAGCCTTTGAAGCCTGAGCGCCAGCTTGGGTGGAGGCGCCGTTGGGATACCACCCTGATCGTATCGGAGTTCTAACCTGGTACCGTGATCCGGTATGGGGACAGTGTCAGGTGGGCAGTTTGACTGGGGCGGTCGCCTCCTAAAATGTAACGGAGGCGTTTAAAGGTTCCCTCAGAATGGTTGGAAATCATTCGCAGAGTGCAAAGGCATAAGGGAGCTTGACTGCGAGACCTACAAGTCGAGCAGGGACGAAAGTCGGACTTAGTGATCCGGTGGTACCGAATGGAAGGGCCATCGCTCAACGGATAAAAGCTACCCTGGGGATAACAGGCTTATCTCCCCCAAGAGTCCACATCGACGGGGAGGTTTGGCACCTCGATGTCGGCTCATCGCATCCTGGGGCTGAAGTAGGTCCCAAGGGTTGGGCTGTTCGCCCATTAAAGCGGTACGCGAGCTGGGTTCAGAACGTCGTGAGACAGTTCGGTCCCTATCTGTCGCGGGCGTAGGAAATTTGAGAGGAGCTGTCCTTAGTACGAGAGGACCGGGATGGACGTACCGCTGGTGTACCAGTTGTCTCGCCAGAGGCATAGCTGGGTAGCTATGTACGGAGGGGATAAGCGCTGAAAGCATCTAAGCGCGAAGCCCCCCTCAAGATGAGATTTCCCAGTATGTAAGACCCCTTGTAGACGACGAGGTTGATAGGTTCGAGGTGGAAGTGCGGCAACGTATGCAGCTGACGAATACTAATCGGTCGAGGGCTTAACCTAATCCCAACCAAGTGAAGATAAGCTTTGTAGCGAATTCCGAATACTTGATTGGGACCCAGAAATCCTAAGAACATCTAACTTTACGCACGTTTCGTATCTAGTTTTCAAGGCGCAAACCACGCTTTGACTGTTTGGTGATGATGGCGGAGGGGACCCACGCGTTCCCATCTCGAACACGACCGTTAAGCCCTCCAGCGTCGATGGTACTTGAACCGCAGGGTTCTGGGAGAGTAGAACGTTGCCAAGCAGTTTACCCTTTGGGGGTATTTTTTTTGCCAGCCTGTTAGGTAGTTCACCTAAATATATGAGGCCCGTTGGTCAAGTGGTTAAGACACCTCCCTTTCACGGAGGTAACAGGGGTTCGAGTCCCCTACGGGTCACCAACTAATCCCCACAAAGTGACGTATTGCTGACGAAGCATATTCCGATTACTTTGCGTGGGCCCGGTACAACACTTCCCATGAACGCTTAGCTCAGCTGGGAGAGCACTACCTTGACAGGGTAGGGGTCGGCGGTTCGATCCCGTCAGCGTTCAGTATAACAGAAAGCCGCGATTCCTTATGGGACGCGGCTTTTTCTTGTATAACAGCTTGTTTAAGTCGTTGAAAACTGTACTACTCATTCAATCGTTGGGGACGCCGTGGGGACCAAACTGTTCAGAAGGGGATGAAATGGTTCCAAATTACCCGGAAGTGCCTCTTTTTTTCATATCGAATTTGTCCATCTTCTGAGCGGTAATGTCGCTCATCTTCTTAGTGACGTGACTGTAAATATCAAACGTTGTAGAATACTTGGCGTGACCAAGTTGGGCCTGAATCGCTTTTAAAATTAACTCAGGGCTTTCTCCTTGTTTCACTACTTCCTCGATGATCAGAGTGACCGAGCTATGCCGCAGCTCATGAAACGTGATATATCTCAATTCATGCCGTTCGCAGAACTTCACCCACCACTTGGAGATGTACTGATAATAAAACGGCTTACCCTTACCGTTATGAAAGATATACTCATTAGAGTAGTCGTCATCTGTCTTGCCTCCAACCCAAACTCCTGCATCAACTGCAATTTTCCGTTCGCCGCGCCATTCCATCTCGAATTCACGGAGCTCGGCCATGTACCAAGCAGGGTACGATACTTTACGGATGGAGCTTTTAGATTTTGGTTCCTTCTCTACTGCTATACCTGCCTTGGTTAGAGGGATGTTACCTTCGATGGATATCGTTCGAGTATCATAAGCAACGTTGCCCCATTTCACCGCATTAATTTCACCGCGGCGTTCGCCCCCAATAAGAGCTCCCATTACCATGAGCCGTTGCTTACGTTGTTCAAGGTACAGAGCTTCAAGAACTAAGTATGCTTCATCCTCATCGTAAACTTCTTTGTTTTCGTATGAAACTGCTGGAGCATTTATTCCGTTCATTGGATTCTCTTTAAGGACCTTCATTTTAAAAGCGAACTTGAAGATAGAATTTAGTGTTTTATGAACGTCTTTAATAGCAGACGTGGACAGTGGTCCGGATTTCCCGTCGAGACGAGCTCCGTCATCCTCCTCTAACGTATTAAGAAACGTTACTAATTCGAAAGTGCCGATGTCATCAATCCACCAATGTCCAAACCTCTTTTTTAGCCTTGAATTATAAATTGCCTGGTATTTATCGTATGTTGTCGGAGAGAGGTTCTTTGGATTACTTGCATATTCGGTTTCCCATACCTCATAGAACCGCTCAAGTGTAAAGCGATGTGGCTTAATATAGTGTCCAGTTTCCAACTCTCGACGAAACGCCGTTAATTCATCATCAAGAAACATGTCCAGCTGCTTCTTGCTTTTACTCTTCAGTACATCATCAGGGACTTGAACTGTCTTACGTTCGCGTATGCGCTCCCCATTCGCATCGTATCCAAGCTCTACTGTAAGCCGATATGACTTCTCGCTTCTTTTTTCTATTGAACCTTTGGATGTTTTCATGAATTCAAAAATCCTCCTTATCATAAAGTGAAATCAAAGCTGTTTGAATTGCTGCCTCTATGTCGTGAACCATGATGATGAATTGCTCTATATCTTCAATCTCATACTTGGCGCCAGTCCGTTTCTTATCTTCTGTTAGCCGGTCGAGAATTGGAGGAAGATAGATGCCAAACTTCCTTTCAATTGGGTGACGAAATAAGTCTCCAGCCATAATCATAACGCTTGTCACCTCTGGGAACACATCATCAGCAGTCATTTTCTTGAACTTGAAATCAAAGGGAAGATACACACTTTGTCTTTTCCAATCAATGACGCCGCGGCCGAAGTACAGATTAACCCGAGTAGGGCGCAGCATACCATTGATTTCATGTTCCTCGTAGTAAACCGAAATCTTTGCCATCAGTATGCACGCTCCCTTTCTTTTTTTCTACGAGTAAATTCCTCCAGTACAATTCGAATATCTTCCTTTGTGACCTTGACAGGGGTGCTCCAGCGAGTGTTAATTTCGTGGTCCTGCTGTCCGACATAGATCCGGCGCTTGATCTGTTCGAGTCTTCTTTCAATGAATTTTGGCGGAAGTTGGAACTCTTCTGAAATTGTCTTAACTAAGAGTGAAGGATTAATGTAACGGTAATCAGCAAGCATGTAATAGGGCATCGCAGCGTAGTACTGGAAGTGCATAGCCTGCATTTCCTGTAACTCTTTGAACAACTCAGGCATTCTCCCTTGGTCTCCATAGTGCAATAGAAAGTGGCCTAATTCGTGGAAGAACACTTCACGACGTTGCTCTGGTCTTAGCCTGGCGTCAATCACAATGAAATAGTCATCATCAATGCAATGTACAAATGATTTGTCTTCACGGTATGCAATATCTATTTGAAACAGGTCTGCGATCATCTCAATATCTAGGTCCGAGGGATAATGAATATTTCCTTGCTGATAGTGTCTGCTAATCAGTTCCTCTAAGGCAGTTGGTTTGTAATGTGTAAGATCCATGAAGGAGCCTCCTAGTATCGAGAAGTAATCGTACGTATGTTCGTAATTTATGTAAAAATAAAAGCCCACTTCAAGGGCTATTTATTATCTTACTCGAAATTCACAATTCATTGTTAGGTAATATCCACCATCTATGTATACTGCATCTTCGGTGTATCGTTCGATTGGTCCGCCAAAGTCGATCATTTTGCCTTTTTGCATGACCATGACACTGACGCCGGACTTTAGGGCTAATTCAAATTCAAGAGGGGTTCGGAGGGTTTGGTTACGTTTAAGCAATTTAAATTCTCCATTTCATGAGATTTTATAATTTTGAACGATATTTTTCCAAATCCCAGCATTCTTAATAACCATTTGCATTAGCAAGGTGCCTCGTAAAGGATTTAATGTGATATCTAGCTTTTCAGCTAAAACTTGAATTATTCCTTCTATTTCTAACTCACCGCGCTTTTTTGCTTCTGCAATACCTCGAGGATAATCATTTTTTAGTGTTAAGAATGAATACTCCTCGAATCCCTCAGTATCGGAGGCGAGGTTAAGAACACATGAGAATACAGTGTGATATTTTTCCGGTGATAAATTATTTACAACTATTAATTCCGTTGATAATAATGCTAGTAGAATTTCATAATCCGCATAATCTTCATCATTAATTTTTTGCTTGTCATCTAACATTTTATTTAATTCTATTAATTCAGTGTCCCAATTTTCTCTAAATCGATTTGCGGCAATATGAATAAGATGCGCTGCTGCTTCATAAGGTGAAAGTTTCTTTTTAAACATCTCTATACCCTTTTTAGGTTCCCCATCGGATGAGGTATTTGCTTATTAAATAAGATGTTAGTCTATTTCTAATGGATTGCACTGATAACAAACGCCACGGCGTTTATGTTCGCACTTTGGTGTTTTATAATGTTCAATGGTGAATTTAATTAAGAAAAACATGACAATTGGCATTAAAATAATTCCAAATATTTCAATGGCGATGTCAGGAACAAATTCTTCAAATGCTATTCCAAATAAAGCCTCGAATATATACTTAAGAACGGATTTTACTAACCCCCCAAACATATATCTATCCACCAATACATCCTCATCGGTTGAGGGAGTTGCTATTCTTTCTTACGTCGTTCTGCTTTCCTCTTTCTCAACATCTCTACGTAAGCATCAGCCGCGGCTTTCTCTTCCTCAGTCCAGTCATCTCCGCCTCCATGATAGGCTCTAAGATGAGTAGCAGATTGTTCCTTAATAACATCAGCTTTCTTCATTTTATTAAGAGTACTGCTTAAATCACTATTTCCTAGCAATTCATCAGTTGAAACTTCATACATTCCAGCAAAAATTTTTATGGTTTCGGCGTCTGGTTCTCTGTAATCTCTTTCATACCCAGACAATGTTGAGTTTGACAATCCAAGTTTTTGGCATACAAAGGTTTGGGACCAGCCTTTTCTTTCCCTAGCTGCTCGTAGGCGAGATCCTAATGTAGACACGATTCACACCACACAATCTTTTTTACTAATTATAATCTTTTTGCGCGTAACGAAAAATATTTTGCGCGATAAGTTGAAAAAAGTGTTGACTTGCGCAAAACGCGCAATTATAATCAAGTTATAAAGTTTATGCGTATCGCGCAAAAGTAGGAGGTGAAAGAATTGGAGAATAAAGTTGGTTCTATCATCCGAGCAATTCGATTGTCTAAAGGAATATCTGCTACATTTATGGCAAAAAGTTTGAAATATAAGGCTGTTTCAAGTTACACAAGAATTGAAAAAGATGAAACGCCAGTTACATTGGAACAATCAAAAGTGATTGCGGATCTGCTTGGTGTGAATGTGAATGAGTTTTTTAATGAGAAAAATTTGCGCGAATCGCGTACTTCCTCGGCCTAAAGGATGGTGAAACCTATGATAAACACTTATGTTCTCCAAAAAAAAGCCATCGAGGAAGTAAAGGCAATACAGGTGGATGATCAGAGGATTATGCGGATGGTTCAATATTTTTCAGAAGAAGCGACTCACGTCTTGAGTGATCTTTCAACAATCGAACACCAACGCAGTGTATTAGAAGCCATCTACCAAATGGCGGGTAAGGCGATCGGGAAATTATGAGGGGAGGTGAAAGAAGTGAAGGAGACACTGGAGCAAACAGCAGAAGCACTTTGTGATGCTATTAAAAGCCAAATCGCAGCAAAGACAGTGGATGTAGAGCTCGTCAAAGCAACCACTGCTTTTATTACAGCGTTGCCGCTGCAAGATGAGTCATTCGATGTGGATCAAGCAGCAACGCATTTGATGATTAGTAGTGACACACTACGAACATTAGTGAAGAAGCGGCGGATACCGCATTTCCGAATTGGGGTTCAAATCTTCTTCAAGAGGTTGGCGCTCGATTCTTGGATCAAGCTTCAAATGGAGAATAGCACAATTCCCGTTCCGACAGAAGGTTCGAGTATGTTGAGGCGTGCATAAGGCTATACCGATCTGCTCACAGATAAATTTGATATCAATAGTTTTCATAAGAGAGCTCCTTTAACTAAGAGGAAGGGAGGAAAAGCCCACTCGTACGATGGTGGGCGCGGGGTACATACGGGGAATTATTCGTTACATTAATCATAAATCATGATGCTATCACAGGTAAATACATCCCGCGTGCGGATATTGCACACATAAGGGAGGTGATGAATTTGGACAAGATCGGTGAGATTCTGAAATTTGGCCGGACGCGTAAAGGCTGGTCACAAGAACAATTATCAAAGTTTTTAGAAATAGATCGATCAGTTCTATCAAGAATCGAGACAGGAACGATTCAACAACCTAGCTATGTACTTGTTAAACAATGGGCTAAGGTATGCGAATGTGAAGATCTTGTTGGTCTGGACTTAACAGGAGGCGAGAATGGCTGGAAGAAGCTGCTCGCACTTGAGAACAAGATGAAAAAGATCAAAGAGCTGGTCAGCTTCTTTAGAGTAAAGCCGGAAAGGAGATAGCCATGGGTTGTACACAATGTACTCTTGGAAGAGCTAAAGGTGATAATTATTGTGAAATATGTGGCTCAGCACTTGCCATTAGAACTCTTCACTCAAAATTCAACCGTAATGCAGATCTACTTAAAAGAACTGCTCAATTCATTGAACCGTTGAATGTCGAGGACCTTATCTTTGTTTCTAACATTTTGAATTTAGTTGCTGAAAGGAAAACGCCATGATCGAGAATCCAATGGTAATGCCTGAACTACACTACTGGATGCCGCCTGTTAACTTGGTCCTCATCGATCTTAGTGATCTGGAGCCAGACATCAAGGATTTGAATCAGAAGTTGCTCGTGAAGTTTAGAAAGGAGCATGGCCTATATGGAAGAGTGGAGTAACAGTGCTTGCTTGGGTTATGTGATCGAAGGGGCTAAAGCGCTTGGGTACACGGACAAGCACATTGAAGAACTGGTCAAAGCAGTCCGCGGTGAGTTCGATTTTGTATCAGTAGAAGAGGCCGCCGACGTTTATAACAAATCGCCTTATTAGGAGGGTTCGAGTGAGTCCAGCTAAATATCGCAAGACATTAACTCGCTTTCGTACACGAATGGCCGCTGACGCTCAGATCGACGATGTCACCTACGACGCTTTCGTCTGGTGGATGAATCAGCAGCTTGCAGAAATGGATCAGGAAAAGAAAAAAGCCGCCGTGGAAGGGCAGCTAGGGTTGAGAGTCCGCTTAAAGAATCTCGTTGTGGCTATTTTAACACATAATAGCGCTGCGGTGAAGGAGGCAAAGCATGCGAGTCATTAAAAAGCTTGGGGTTGTAATTTCGGGTCCTGAAGGTGGGATCGAATGGTATGTAGTTGGTCAGAAGCTAAATGGCTTTGTTGTCTCCAAGATAAATAACGTCAGCTCGGAATATGAAGATCATGTTCATTCTGAGTATTTAGTTAAAGAAGAGAACGGCTCTTTAATTGTCAGTATCGAGAATTGTCCGGTCATCGTTGAATGGATGGAGATTCCAGAATCCTAGAAACGACTTAATTATCAAAATAAAAGGAGCGTGCCAGCAAATGAAAGAGATTAGCTTAGCAAGCCTTACACTACGCAATTTTAAAGGCATTAAGAGCTTCAAACTTGAAACAAACGGCAAGGATGTTCAAGTATACGGCGATAATGCAGTTGGTAAATCAACCCTCTTTGACGCTTTTACTTGGTTACTCTTCGATAAAGATAGTCATAACAAATCCACTTCTAACTTCAAAATCAAAACTCAAGATAAAGACGGCAATGACATTCATCATATGGAGCACGAAGTTGAAGGTGTCCTGCTGATCGATGGAAAGGTTAAAACACTTCGCAAGGTATACGCTGAAAAATGGACTAAAAAGCGGGGATCCATTCACCAAGAGTTCAACGGTCACAATACTGATCATTTTATTGATGGAGTGCCTAGCACCAAAGGTGAATTTACGGATTTCATCAATACAGTAATAAGTGAAAACATCTTCAAACTGCTAACCAGTCCTTCCTACTTTAATGAGCTCCATAAGAATGATCGTCGCAAGATATTGCTTGAAGTATGCGGGGATATCTCCGATGCGGACGTTATAGCAAGCGACAAGAAGCTCTCAAAGCTAACTGCTATTCTCGGTGACCGCAGCATTGAAGATCATCAAAAGACGATCAAAGCGCGGCGCTCAGAGATTAACAAGGAACTGGACAAGCTTCCTGTGCGGATCGATGAAGCTAACCGATCGCTGCCGGATGTATCCGAACTAGATGAAGTGTTTTTGGATGAAGATATTGCATCCGTAAAGACCAAGATTGAACAAAAGGAAGCTGAGTTGTCGAGGATCCAAAACGGTGGCGAGATATCAGTGAAAGAGAAGCTGCAGCGTGAACTTGAAGGCGATCTGATTGGACTGAGGAACAGCCTACAGTCCGGCACAATGGACAAGGTGTCTGAGCTTAGAACCACTTTAAATGCCTTGCGATCCAAGCAATCTACCTTACAACTATCAATTGAGACCCATCAACAAAAGATTGAACATAACCGGTTGGTGATCGAGCGGAAGCTAGAAGAAGCTGATCGTCTTCGTAACAAATGGGTGACTGTGAATGCGGAAGTCTTCACAGGGCAGCATGATGAGAACTGCTTCGCTTGTAACCAACCTCTTCCTGATGATCAGGTTAAATTGGCTCATGATAGAGCAATTGCACACTTTAACCGTGAAAAGGCTGAGCGTTTGGAAGCCATATCAGTAACAGGTAAGGCCGAAAAAAGGGATGCTGATAGCTTAACTGCTGAAAACGCCGATCTGGCGACGAATCTCGAATCCCTGATCTCGCAGCTTGAGGATAAAAAGGCTGAGGTCAAAGCTAGTGAGTCCTTACTAGAAACCATGCAGGCGGGTATCACGGACGTTACTGCGCAGCCTGCTTACATCGAGAAGCAAGCTCAGATCGATGCCGTTAAAAGTGAAATCTTAGGCTTACGTTCTGAGAATCAAGGAAAGATCGAACAAGTTCGACTGGAACTTGCCAAGATCCGAAGTGAAGTAAGCTTGCTTGAGCAGCATAAAGCAAAGTTCTCCCAGGTCAAACAGATTAAAGAGCGCATCGAAGAATTGGTTGCTCAAGAGTCTGAGCTTGCTAAGGAATTTGCCAAGTTAGAAGAAGAACTCTTCCTTACAGAAGAATTTGTTCGCGCTAAAGTATCGCTGCTTGAATCCAAGATCAACAGTAAATTTAAGCATGTTCGCTTCAAATTGTTCGAAACTCAGGTCAATGGTGGCTTGGAAGAGCGTTGCGACACGCTGATCGATGGCGTTCCATACGGCGCCGGACTTAACAACGCAGCTGAAATCAATGCGGGATTGGATATCATCAATACCCTTTCTGAGTACCACGGATTCACGGCTCCGATCTTTGTCGACAATGCCGAGGCCGTCACGCGAATGATTGATACACAAGGTCAAAAGGTCAGCCTGATCGTCAGTGAGCAGGACAAGCAGCTCCGTGTTGAGACCAAAGCGAAATATCAGGAGGCGATCTAGTTGAGCGAACAAACCAAGGCAAGATGTGCATATTGTCATAGCGAGCGTCCTGTTTCAGAAATGAAGCAGGGCAAGATCATTTTTCAGGATTATAACTATGTTACTCGAAAGAAATTTGTTAACTCAAAATTCAATGCTTACTGCAACGACAAGCCTTGTCATTCAAACGATCAAATGGCCCATGAGGGGTAAAGGAGAGAATCCAGTGTCAGAAAATACTACAGTCGCAAAAAAGGAAATAACTCAGTCCGAACGCTTCATGAACATGGTCGTTACACAATTCACTTCTGGTGTGGGCGAGATTGCCCTTACCAAGTTTCAACAGCGTCTTGCGCAGAACTACTTCATTGCACTGGACGGCTCTTTGAGAGTGGCAGAGGAAAAAAGGCTTAAGAAAAAGGGTAACAATGTAGAGCAGTTGCCGATCATTTGGCAGAACGTGAATATGGAGAAACTTTCTCGTGATGTAGTCACTTATGCACGGATTGGTTTCGATCCTGCCCAGAAGAATCATATCAATATGGTTCCGTTTAAAAATGGGAACACAGGTAAATACGACATTGGCTTTGTCGAAGGTTACCGCGGAATGGAATTAAAGGCTGTTAAATACGGGTTAGAGGTTCCAGACATTATTATCGTGGAAGTGGTTTATTCAACGGACCGCTTTAAGTCTTTTAAGAAAGATCGTAACAATGCTGTAGAAAATTATGATTTCGAAATCGTGAATGATTTTGAACGTGGTGACATCATCGGAGGTTTCTACTATCACCACTTCAATCAAACACCTGAGAAGAACAAGCTTGTAGTCATGAACATGAAGGATATCCTCAAACGTAAGCCAGATAAGGCCAGCGCGGAATTCTGGGGTGGGGAAAAGGATATTTGGGAGTGGGATGACCAAAAGAAGAAAAATGTGAAAAACGGTACTGAAATGATTGATGGTTGGTACGAAAAAATGGTTTGGAAGACGGTTTATCGCGCTGCTCATGGTGATGTAACCATCGATAGCCAAAAAATCGATGACGACTATATGAACCTCAAGAAAGCTGAGATGGACTTTGCTGAGGCTGAGGTTCGTGAGGAAATCAACGAGAACGCCAACGGCCCAATTATTGATATCACTCCTGATCCACAGCCTGATCCAAGTAAGAACACTTCAAAGCCTGTTGATTCTCCTCCAACAATCGTGGAAGAAGAGCTAGATTTATCTGGTTTGGAAAATGGTCCAGACTGGTGATAGAGATCAAACCTCTTGCCTCCAGCAGCGCTGGAAATGCTTACTACATAACGGATGGCACAACAGCACTGCTTCTGGAGGCAGGCATCAAATATAAGGAAATACAGCGGTCACTTAACTTCCAAACATCGGACATAGCAGGCTGCCTGATCACCCATGAACACGGGGATCACGGTAAGTCTGCTACCGACATAATGAAGGCAGGAATCACCGTCTACGCGTCTCAGGGAACGCTTGAGGCCCTTAAACTAACTGGACACCGAACGCAAGTCATTAGTGCCATGAAACAATTCACTATTGGGACATGGACCATCTTACCGTTTGATGTACAACACGATGTATCGGAGCCCTTGGGCTTCTTGCTCGTTAATCAGGCGGGAGATAAGCTACTGTTCGCAACAGACACCTACTATATCAAGTATCGCTTTCAAGGCCTTACGCATCTTATGGTTGAGTGCAATTATTCTATGAAAATATTAAATGATAATGTGGCGTCAGGTAGAGTTCCAGTCGCTATGAAACGCCGCCTGATCCGCTCACACTTTAGCTTGGAGAACATGAAGGACTTCCTACTTGCGAATGATCTAAGTCGCATTCAGGAAGTTTGGCTGCTTCATCTAAGCGACAACAACAGCGATGAGGCCCTATTCAAAAGAGAGATTCAAGAGTTAACTGGTAAGCAGGTTTTCGTAGCACAGCGATGACGGGGAAGGAGCGGCGAATGGCGAACCCACAACCAGAAAACGGCTTTGTTAAGCTGGCGAACGAGATATGGAACGAGATCATTCGCCGTGACTTCTCGAAGCGTCAGAAGGATATCATCCTTTTTATATGGCGATTATCTTATGGGTGTCAGAAGAAATTTGCTGTCATTCCGAAGCTTAAAGACTTCGAATTATGTGGTATCGGAGCACAAAATATTACTAACGAATTAAAATATTTAGCATCAACAAAGGTCATTTTTTGGGAGAAATCAGAGTCAGTTTTCATCGTAAATAAGGATTATGAGCAGTGGCAAATTAGTCCCGTGAGAGGTTGGGACGAAGAGAAATTCAAGGAACTTATACACTTGAATTTGGAAAAAAAGACTTCTCAAAACAAGAAGTTATCACCAGAAAAAAAGCTTGTAAATATTATCATAACTTCTCAAAACAAGAAGTTGAAACTTCTTAAAACAAGAAGTAGGTACTTCTTAAAACAAGAAGTTAGACTCCCCTCAAACCCTTGTCGCTGTAAGGTGAAACGGGTGTCTAAAGACAGTATTAAATACATTATTAAAAAAAGAACTACTACATCAACTACAACATCATCTAAAAATGCACATGATTTTTCTTACTCAAAAATCTTTCAAACGTATTCTGATAATTTTGCTGTTGATTCCAAAGTTAATCAGTTCGATGTTGACGAAATAAACACCCTTTTTGATGACTACGGCGGTGAGTGGCTCTTATTGGCAATGAGGGAGGCATACCGTCACAACATTAGGACGCTTGCTTACATACATGGAATTTTAAAGGGTTATAAGTCACGGGGTGGACCAGAAACGGAAAAGCAGCCGGAAGGAAACGGAAACACTACGGAAATGAGTACACAGAAGCCGACTGTTAAAGCAAAACATAACCAAGCAATCGACATGCTGGATCAAATCGAAAGGGAGGAACGTGAGCGTGAACAGAGCGGAAGTTATTCAACTCTTTAAAAAAATTAAAGGGAAGTATCCATCATTCCAGATGCCTTCGGAAATTCTAACACTCAAGTATATGGTCGATGAATGGCTGGAAGACCTGGAGCACACGCCTTTCGAGGTGGCTACTGAGAATCTTCGGAGGCATTCAGATAGCGCTGCTCAATGGCCGCCAAGCATCGGTCAACTCAAGCAGCCGCTGAAAACCGACGAGGACCTGTATCACGAATCCATGAAACGCTCAGCACAAGAGTATCTGGCTCAAAAGGACGAGTGGATTAAAAACTCGGTTGGCCCACCGGATCACATCAAGGCTATGATGCGATTGCCTCTCGAGGAAAGATTGGAGGCGATCAAGGCTTATGCAGGAAGAAATGAACGAGAATCTGAGTGCTGAACAAGCGGTTCTAGGCGCGATTTTCATCGAGAATGAGTCGATATCGGTTGTTTCTACAAGACTTGTGCCGGATGACTTTTTGGAACCTAAGCACCGGATCATTTACGAGTCCATGATTGAGCTCTACGATGCAGCTGAAACGGATACTCCCGTTGATTTGTTGACGGTCATGAATCACTTGCTACGTCGTCAGCAGCTTGAACATGTGGGCGGTATTGGATATCTGTCAGAGCTGTCCGATGCGGTACCGACCGCGGCAAACGTTGATTACTACGCCAAGCTTGTCTTGAATGCTTCGCTCGAGCGGAAGACGCGTTCAGGCATGCAGAAGATCTTCCAGAACAATGATCTCACCGCCGAGGAGATGGCCGCACAGGCACAGATTGTTGCCGAAGAGGTTGCAGAGCGATCCGCAAGCAAAAAAGGCGGATTCAAACGGATCGATGAAGTCAGCATGCAAGTGTTTGAGCAGATCGAGAAGACCAATGCGAACCCGAATCCCGGAGGCGTAACAGGAATATCATCTGGTTTCGTGGACTTGGACAAACAGACATCCGGTTTTCAGCGTCAAGACCTGATTATCGTGGGGGCTCGGCCGTCTGTCGGTAAAACAGCACTTGCTCTGAATGTTGCTCGAAGTGCTGGTATAACCAGTGGCGAATCCATTGCAGTATTCAGCCTAGAAATGGGTGCCATGCAACTTGTGCAGCGTATGCTCTCGGCTGAGGGAAATATCGATGCTAGTTGTATGCGCAGCGGCATTATGGAGGGTGGCGACTGGGAGAAGCTCACTGGAGCTATCAGCGAGCTATCACGATCCAATGTCTTTATCGACGATAGCCCATCGATCACAGTCAACGAAATCCGCTCACGTTGCCGCCAACTCAAGAAAGACACTGGTTCACTTGGAATGATCCTGATCGATTATCTCCAGCTTATCAGCGGCGCCGGACGCAGCGAGAACAGGCAGCAAGAGATATCCAAGATATCCCGAACACTCAAACAAATTGCCCGCGAACTGGATGTTCCGATCATTGCACTTTCGCAGCTGAGCCGTGGAGTCGAGCAGCGATCTGACAAACGGCCGATGATGTCAGACCTTAGGGAGTCTGGTTCTATCGAGCAGGACGCCGACATCGTCGCCTTCCTCTATCGTGACGATTACTACGACAAGGAATCCGAGAAGAAGAACATTATCGAAATCATCATTGCTAAGCAGCGTAACGGTCCAGTCGGAACGGTTGAGCTTGCATTCCTGAAGCAATACAACAAATTCGTAAACCTAGATCGAACACACCATGAGGGCTCCATACTTCCAGATAAAAAGCAGACCAAGAATCCTTGGAAGAGGGGAACGGCATGAATCACCTTTACAACATCGCAATTGATCCAAAGGTTCCGCTTGAAGATCGTTATGCGGTCCTGAGAATAATGAAGGTCGTTCAGGTTAACGCACCAAGAGACTACCGAAAAATGCAACAAAAAGCTGATCGGCAGCGCAAATACAATGAGATTCGCGGAGATTTTCGGACCAGTAAACAAGCTTGAGAGGAGAATGAACCATGTTCAGATTAACAATCAATGGAAGGCCGTACCTTCATGCAATGAACCAAATCGATGCGGAAGCATTAGCGATCAGGCTGACTCGCTGCATTAATGGAATTGGCATGATGAAGGTGAGCGCATGATCGAATTCACAGTTTACGGCGAACCAGTTGCTCAGGGGCGCCCGCGATTTTCTACACACGCCGGATTCGTGAAAACTTATGATCCAGCCAAGTCCGGAGATTATAAAAAATTTGTGAAATTGGCAGCCAAGGAATATGCACCTGTTGCGCTGCTGGAAGGACCAATCAAAATGAAATTGGTCGTATACCGGAGCATGCCGGGTTATCTCAGCAAGTCGGCTAAGAAAGCGGCAGCGGCTGAAGCAGGGGAGGTTGTCCCGATTTCTAAGCCTGACATTGATAACTATCTCAAAGGTGTCAAGGATGCGCTGAAAGGCGTGATTTGGAAGGACGATAGCCAAGTTGTTGAGGTTTATGCTCTTAAACGGTATAGTGTTCGGCCCCGCATAGAATTGAAAATTATCGAGTTACAAACGGCAGCTCCGGCCAAGAAGAAGCCAGATCAGCCGACACTAATATAAAAATTGAGAGGAAGATGAATATGTTTACAATATTCAAAGCAAAAATCGGTCCAATTACAGTTGATGAAAAGAAAACAGTACTAAAGCTCATATTTCCAGAGGAGTTTGATCTTATCTCTGTTTATCAGCTTATGAAACAAAAGGGTAAAACAGTGAAAATTGAGATTTTCAGTGAAGAACAACTTTCCATCGATGACATCGGAGTTTCTACTCCACATCGTTCCGGAATTCCCTTTGTTGCTGGTCCCTCTGGTATCGTTGAACGTCTATCAACGGAAAATGAACAGGACCAAGATGATGATCAAGAGCAAATGGATATCACTGATGAACCAGAAGAACCGGAAATCGATCAAGAATCGCTCGAAAATGATTCAGAAAATGCTGAACCTGAACCACAACCTGATTTCGAGTTAGAGTTTGATGGTCAAACTCCGACTGGAGATTCGGAAAATGATGGAAACGAAGATGGTACCAACGTAATCGAAATTGAAGGCAAGGACGCTCTCGAAACCTTCATCTTAAACGGCAAAGCACCTAAGTATGAGGACATCCCTTATGACTTCCCTGAGCTCCTGAAACGCAAGGTAAAAGGCGAAACGTGGATGGAGATTGCTACATCATTGAAAATCACTTCCACTACTTTGTCAGCAGCATGGAGCAAATACCGTAAGCAAGTGAAAGCATATATGGAAGGCGATGAGCACGGAGCAGCGTAAGCTGCTTCTCTCGCATTGGAGGGGCACATGGATAAGTTTCCGTTTGAAGATCGAATTATGGATTTAAAAGAAGGTGAAGAGGATGTAATCCACATCAACGGCAAATCATTTGTTATCGTACCTGCTACGGAGAACGATGTTGAGCGGATCGGCAAAGGTTATTACTGCTTGGATTAGCCATACAACATAATGAATAGGAAGTGTACATGATGACGTATTCGGATTTTTTTACAAATCCTTTTGGAGTTATAGCGTTTTTATTGGCGTTTATCGTTTTATCTTTGGCTTATTTTGCTTGGCATCATGAAACAAAATGAATAGGGTGAAAACATGGGAAAGCAATATTATTTATCTGATATTGAAGTCAAAGTTCTGTATCAGGTCTTAATGACTGTCGATACGTTGGGTGCAAATAATGAAGAAGAAGAGGAAGCCGAGGTATTAAATAAGTTGGGTTCAAAGTTTCACCAATGGCATCAGGAAACAAAATGAATAGGGAGCGTGCATGGGAAATGGCAACAGAATTTGGAAGTGTTGAATATTTTAAAGAAGTTCTTTTGAAAGAGAAAGGCGATTATCGTAGATCTGTTTTCGTTGGGATGATGACAAGTATTCTTGATCCTGAAACGGCAGCCGGAAAAACTCCAGTACAAATTCTGAAACGTGCTAGAGATCTAGTGAAAGCTTATGAAGATGTATCAAAATGAATATTAAATTACATGGAGGTTTTTAAAATGGCAACTTATCAAATTTTTGTTAACGGAAAGAATCAAGGAACTATTGAAACAGACAATGCAGAATCCTTTGTCAAAGAAAATTATCCTAAAGCAACAGCTAAGATTAACGAGGAAGAAGCACACATTTACCTAAGCATTAGCATCCTTGATGCTATGAACATTGGCTGAATATTGAGGAACTTGGGGTGATGAAATTGATTCATTTTGGTTTTAAAATCATCGAGGACAAGTACATGGTTGATAAGAAGCAGAACCGTACTCATCGTAAAAGTAGAATAAATAAGAAGTGGGCAAAGAGATACGGATTTACTGTTACGCCAAAAAAGAACGCATTACGGATGGGTAACACCTTGATCATGCACCCGACTGTGGCTGCTGTTCTAAGGGAGAACATGAATAAATGAGAGACGATCTGTCACCTGCCCGCGGATTGATCAACGCTTTAATTATCGAGGCTTTGGCAGCTGCTATCATCTATCTTCTGATCAAATAAAAAAAGCCCTCAACTAATGAGGGCACATCCACAAATCCAGTATAGCAAAGGAGCAGACACATGAAAAGGTGGGAGAGGCTCAGCAAGTGCAAGATTAAACAGCACAAGTCCTGCGCCGTTTATATGGACAAGGATAATCCGATTGGCATCATCATTTTATTTTAGGGGGAAATCAAGTGGAAACTATTCAACAAAAGTTTGACCGCCTGACAGCATTATTAGCGGAATTACAGTCACATCCCGGAAACGAAGCGCAAATTAACCAAGTTGCTCTTGAACTTGATGTGACGAAACGCGAACTGGATCGTTTCAAAGCGCAAGCGGTAGATATGGAAGAAATCGTACTACCAGAGGATTATAACATCATCTTTGGAGATCCCCGGGCTAATGATGAAATCAAAAGCATCATCCGACAAGTGAAAGAGCAGCTTTGGAACCGGCACAATGATGAAATGGGAGAGCTTGATGCCGGGTACCGCAGTCAGATTGCTGAACTAAATCAGTCAGTCACGTTGTTGCAGGCAGACAAGGAAAGCCTTACGAGTGATAATAACGCTTTGAGTCAACAAGCTGATGAAGCTGCCGCTACTATCCATGCACTGACTGAGCGTGCCGAGGACGCCGAAAGCAAGCGAGATGCAGCTTCCCGTGAGATTATCAGTCTCAAAGGCCAAATTGATGAGCTTGAGCGCTCCATTACTGCCCAGAAGAAGCCTGCCAGCACTTCGGGTTTTACCTTTCAATTAACCTCCAGCATCAAAGCTGAAACGCCGGACGAAAAGGCTGCTCGTTTGAAATCTGAGGAAATAGAACGCATCAATAATAACCTTGCACGTTTCGACGTTAAACCACTAGCTGTTCCTACAGATCAAGAAATCAAAGCGCAGTCGCAGAGAGTCGAGGAAGCCGCCCAAGAGGCAGCGCAATTTCAAACGGTGGTACAAAGCGACTCCACAAGACAAGATGCTCAAACAGGAGCAGGAGAAGTTGTGGCAGATGCTTCAATCCCGTCGCAAGCCGATGGACAAACGGTAACAACAGTGCCTTTTACTGGAGATGTGGCATTACAAATGCAGATCGACGCTTTACGATCTGATGTTAACGAAATTTTAGTTTGGAAAAACAAATTAGCAGGAGGGGCAGCTTAGGCTGCTCTTTCCCCATATCAAAGGAGGTTGATGAAATTGGCTATCGGACACTTATATACAGAGCGTAGCGGTTGGACAATCATGGATTTAGGAAAGGCAACTCCTGATAATTACCGTAGAGCAAAGAATCTGGCTCGTTACGCTCTTAGCAAGACAGATAAAAAAGCGAAGGATATTCGTGGGATTATTACGTCGATGATTAGTGAATGTGAGTATGTGGAGGAATGGCTGGAAACAGGGCGTAGGCCGGGTAGTTTCAAAGGAGCTGAACGAGCATATAAAGAATTGTCTTGGGATCCCAACTGGATCGAATCATATGCTTCTCCAAATGGATGGTATATGGATCGAACACAATTTAGTGGAGAATTATCACCTAACCAGAGATTCCGTATTGAAGAAGCCATGTGTACTCTTTCAGATCGTGAGAAGCAATGTTTCATGCTTTATTATGTAGATGGAATGAGCGAGTATGACATTGCTAGAGAATTGCAATTAGGAAGGACAACGGTGCAGGATTATTTGCAAAATGCCAAACGTAAAATTGAAAATGAGAAGCTGACGAACTTGTTCCTTGCGGAATAGGTTCTTTTTTTTCGTGCAGATAACGCACATTTTCCCCGTCCATTGTGCCATTAAGTAAGAACGCATGAATGCAGGTGGTGATGATGGCAAAAGGCAAGTACGACACCCATGTGAAACCTAAGCTTGGTCTCATATCCGCTTGGGCTCGCAACGGTCTCACGCTTGAACAAATCGCACATAACTTGAAGATTGCTGTATCAACACTGTGTGATTATAAAAATAAGCATTCGGAGTTTTCGGAAGCCTTAAAAGAGGATCGAGACGCAGCAGATCTAGCTGTTGAGAATGCTCTCTATAAGAAGGCAGTCGATGGCGACAACACAGCAATGATCTTCTGGCTTAAGAATAGGCAGCCTAAGCGTTGGCGTGACAAGCAGGAGAGCGAGATCTACGGCAATGTGAGTCTAAGCTCTATGACTGTTGAGCAAGCTGAGGATCTAATCAAGAGTTTCCTTGGTGGCAAGTGATGAGCAAAAATAGCCGATCAACAAAAGAAACTTATCTCTGCTGCTCGTTTTGCAAAAATGTAACGCCGATCCGTCGGATCAAAGGCCGCTCTCGCAGGGACGGTCATGAAAAATATTTATGGTGCATCAAGTGCAAGGATAAGATCCTACACAATGAAATTAACTTCAAATGGGGGTTGTTACACAATGGGTGATAGAATTGCCACAACAAACAGCCTATGACTTCTGGCGTAAGAAGCTAGAGATGGCAGACGAAAGCGAGCGGAAGCTAATCCTTGCTAACCTGATCCAATATGTCCAGGGAACAAAGCAGCAGCGTGAGGCATTACAAAATGCCTTCAACGTCACATCAGCGTATGAGTGGATCGTCAGAAATGGATTTTTGAATGAGAACGGGATGTTGATGGAGTTTGTTGACAGAGCTTTTTTGATTGATCCGTTATGTGATGAAACGAAGCTGCTCGCTGTCATGAAGTGCTCGCAGATTGGCTTCTCCACGATCAGCATCTTCAAATCGGCTTATCATTGCATTAAGTACGGCCATAACGTGATTTATACGCTGCCAACGGATTCAGATGCTCAAGAGTTTGGTAAAGCTAAGACAAACATGATCATCGCCAATAACCCAAGCATCAAGTCTTACATGGTGGATGATAGCCTGCACACCAAGAGCTTTCATACGCTTGATCATAAGAACACAGGGTTTTGGTTTATGAAGGGCACCTTCGGTACATCAGCTGCTATCATGCAGACGGCAGACATTCTCGTTAAAGATGAGTTCGACCGATCCAATCAGCCAGTACTTAACCAATATAAGTCACGTACTAAGGCGAGCTCGTACGGCGCCGAATGGGAGTTCAGCAATCCCTCATTCCCTTCGTTTGGAGTTGATTACACATGGGGCCTATCCGATCAAAAGCATTTTATTTATTGGTGTCCATCCTGCAAGCATGCCAGCTATATCACGTACGAACAAGAATCGTTCGACGGAGGAAGCACACATTACGTATGCAAAGAGCGCCGGGAGTATGTATGCGGATCATGCGGCAACGTTCTCGACCGGAGAGCGGCACAAAAAGAGTGGGTTTCCAAGTGGAATGAGAGTAAGGACGATATCTCCGGTTACTGGATCAGCCAAATGATGGCACCATGGATCAGCGCGGGCGAGCTCATTCGAGATGAGAAGCTTATGCTAGCGGATGTCTTTGCAAACTTTAACCTTGGCAGGCCATATGCAAGCAACAGCAATGCGCTCGATCCTTCCAACATCATTAAGAATGTGCAATATGATGCCAATGGTTATGTTCCGAAGGTTACGCCTGGTCAGTTTAGGACATTGGGAGTCGACCAAGGCGGCACTGACGATAACCCAAAGCTGTACTGTGTCAAAGGCACAGAGGAAGGCATTGACGAGATTGTACGTCTTGGTTCGTGGGAGCAGCTTCACAACTACATGCGAATGAACAACATCAGCATGTGCGTCATTGATAATGCTCCTAAGCCTGAAAAGGCCATAGAGCTTGCGACAGCATTCCCAGGAAAAGTTTGGCGCTGTGTATTCGACTATGACGATGAGAGGAAGGCAGTTTATGAGACGGATTATAAGACTCGTATTCTCAATGCTCATCGTACTCGTATCTTTGACCGCGTGGTGGATGGCTATATCACTGGCGAGCGCAAGGTTTACATTGACGGGATGGATAGTAGCCTTTCTGGTATGGATGGTTCTGTTGAGTCTCTTTGTAAGCATTGGAAGGCACAGCGGAAAGAGGGCGGCAACGGAGAAACAGCCGCAGACAGAGAAAAGAATAAGCACCTAAAGTTGGATAGACAAGGTAACGTGAGGCCGATGTGGACAAATCTAGGTGCCGATCACTTCTCGCTCGCAGACGTTTACAACCAGTTGGCGCAGCTTGTGATCAAGAAGCAGATGGAGGGATCAGGATAATGGATCAGCCGAGAAATGCGAAAAGATGGGACTATGTAATGAACAACTGGCAACCCACACTTTTGATAGGGCCATGCGCTCACAATATTCTTGCTCCTAATCAAGACGCCTGCGCCCTATGTGGAATGAGTGGATTTCAGATGTATCAAGAGAAAAAAATAATCGGAAAGGAATGATAACGTGGCAGATCAGCCCAAAGACACAACGCGAGACGAACAGAAGTTAAAGGAACGCTTTACCAGTGACCTAAAGACAGCCCGCAAGTTCATGGACCCGATCCACCAACTCATGGACAAATACTATGAGATGTACCGCAATCGATGGTCAGATAACAAGTGTGACTTCCAAGTTTCAGACTTACACGCTTATGTGGAGACAGTCGTGCCGATCCTGACAAACAACCGGACACGTACCACAGTGCGAGCTGACTTCCCTGATTATGTACAGCATGCCGAGGGTATGAACTATATCCTCGATAACACATTTGACAATAACGATTGGGATTATAACGCTCAACGCGTGGCGCGTATGGCTGAGATCTATCGATCAGCAATCGCTTATACCGGATACGACACCGACGCAAAGAACGGTACCGGACAGCTTTGTATCAAGGAGGTAAACATCCGGTGGTGCTACCTTGATTCGGCAGCTATCCAGAAGATGAATAACTCCAATTACTTTTTCTATGTGGAGCCACAGCGTGTATCAAAGGTTTGTAAGGAGCATCCAAAGAAGGCCGATGAGATAAGGCAGTCGCTTGGTAAACGTGAAGGAACAAGTGGTAACAATCAGAACAGCGGCAACTGGTTTAAGTCCTGGGTGAACACGTTCAAAAATGCAATATCCACGATCAGTGGTGACAAGAAGTCCATGCAACGTTTGGCTGATTATGGCTGGCTGCAGGAGATGGATGAGCAGGAGAAATACAAGAACAGCGTTGCGTTCATTCATTACTGGTACCGTGATGAGGAGACGGACGAGTGGAGGCTTAGCTTTTGGGCCGACGAGATTCCACTGGAAGACATGGCGAATCCGTTCATACATGGTGAGTTGCCATATGATATCTACAGTCCAACCGAGGATATCCTGTCTCTCCTTGGAATCCCGATGGCTGAGCACATCGAGAACTTGAATTATGAGAAGAATGTCCTCATGGATCAGATCGTGAAACATGCCAAGATTGCAGCTGATCCGCCAATGATGTACAACACGGCAGCTGGATTGAAAGATCCGCAGGATCTTAGGGAGAGATCGAAGGAAACAGGTGTCGTTCCTATTAACAACCCAGACTTTGCTCCACTCAACTCAATAGCTGAGTTCTTCACGCCTTCACCGATGCCAAACTATGTTGAGGCTTTGCCTGATCGATTGGGAGCCATGGAAGACCGCATTACGGGCGTCAACGACTCTTTCCGCGGTATGAGTGAAGCTACGAGCGGTAAAGAGGTTCAGCTTAAACAAGAGGCAGCATACACGCGAATCAAGACAAAGGTTGATAACTTCGAGAAATTCGTGAAGTCAATCAGCCAGAAGACCATTGTTAATGCAATGCAGTTCTGCAAAGAGAACCGTACTTACCGGGTGAAGGGTGATTACACCAAGCATCAGGCAATGGGAGAAGACGGTCCGTTTCAAGTGAAGCCTATTCCAATCGGACAGGACGAGAAGGGGCAGCCTATCCATGATAAGAAGCAATTCTTCTTGTATGCCAATCCGAATGAATGGACGAAGGTCGAACAAGCTCCGGCCGATCCTTCACAGCCAGAAGCACCTGAGCAACCAGTTAGTGATGATCGCAGCAAGGAGAGTATTGACGCAGCAATGCGTATCCTTCAGATGACGGTTGAGATCGAGGCAGGCTCTTCCCTTCCAACATCTCCAATGGCGAGGAAAGAAGAGGCGGCCGAGTTATTTAAGATGGGTGCCATAGATCAACAGGCACTGCTTGATGCTTATGATTATCCGCATGCTGACGAGATTACCCAGCGTATGCAGCAGGCAGCTCAGGCACAGCAGCAAGCAGAAGCGCAGGCCAAGCAGGCTGAGATTCAACAGCAAATGGAACTGAAAAAGATGGAGCTCGAGTTTAAGGCTCAAGAGCAGTCGATGAATCACCAACATCAAACTAATGTTACTCAGATGAACAACGATGCTAAGGCGCAGCAAGCAACGACTAATGGCCAACCACAACAGCAGCAGCAGCCAGACATTGCAGGGGGCCTTGATAGGATCCGGGACGTTGATCCACGCCTGGCTAATCTAAGTGATGAGGAACTAATGGCGTTATTATCGCAGATGACTGCGTAAAAATAAGGAGGAACAAAGATGAATTTCGGACAAGCGGTTGAAGCTTTGAAAGATGGCAAGAAGGTAGCCCGTATTGGTTGGAACGGTAAAGGAATGTTTTTATACTATGTGCCTGCAAACAGTTATCCTGCACAGACACAGGTAGCTAAAGAGACTTTTGGAGATACGGTTTCATACAATCCTTATTTTGCAATTAAAAATGTAAATGGCACAGTAAGCACATGGGTTCCATCCATAAACGATTGCTTGGCTGAAGATTGGGAGGTAGTCTAATGACACCAACAGTAGGTAGAATCGTTTATTACAAAAGTTTTGGAACACCGGGCGGAGAGCATCCGAGCGTTGATCGCGCTGCTATCGTTACACAAGTGCATAATGCTACTTGCATTGATCTTTGCGTAATTAATCCAACAGGATTCTTTTTCAATCAAAAAGTAATTCAGGGTCCTAATGCTGGACAGTGGGACTGGATGCCATATCAAAAAGGACAGACAGCTAAGTCAGAGGAACTCGAACAAAAGCTTTTCGATCAGGCTTCTAAAATTCAAAATTAGATGACCATCTGTTTAGGCGGAATAGGATAGCTACCGAAAGCAAGGACTCCGCTTGTTTTCCGCCTATATTTAGGAGAATTAAGCACAGGGAGAGTGTTGAAATGAGCATGATCAGAATCGCTTATCATAATCAATTCGAAAATATAAGGAATTTAGAGCCTGTTGTTGATACCTTCACTATCAAACCAAAGCCTCATCAAGAGCGGAAGTTTAAGAGAATTATGAAGCGACTGCGTCAATTAGCAGAGGTGACGAAATACGACCGTTGGAAAGAAGAGCGAGTCGTTAAACAAGTTCAGATAGACCTAACAAAGATTGAGCGCATGCTTTTTGATCACATTACTAGCATCGAGATCTTATATCATCGCCGTTGTCGAATGATTGTTGTTGGTTACAAGCAAATGCAAATGCTTGACCATGAGCTTCGAAATTATATGTCGTTTACATTTCCATTGGATTATCGTTCGAGCACCGTCTTTCATGGCGAGAAGATTGAGTACCGTGGGATTGAGGTAGTTTGTATCCCTTGGATTGATGGCATTTTTGCAATACCAAAAGAGTAAAAGGCCCATGGTGAGAATCCATCGGGCCTTTTAAATGTGTGGTGGCGGAATATAGACGCTAGGAAAAAGGCTTTACGATCCAACTAAGTGATAGTCGGCCAATATCTATTGTTGGAGAGAGTGGCACTTCCGAATGATACCAAACCGAGCGAGTATGCAAGGGTGTGAGTCCCTTGCCCACATTTCGATTTACTTTTTTAATAGAATAACCCAATCGGGACTCTATAGGAGGAATTTGCATGTTTAAGATCAACACACCGCGCTTTAATCTGGATGGCGCTGCATCAGGGGGCGACACGTCGAGCAGTTGGATGGATGTTGCTAAATCTTCAATAGCAGAGCCTGTGGATGATGGACAACCAGGAACGGATCCGGACACAGAAGGATTAGAGCCTGCGGACATTTTAACGGACGCTGAAAATGTGGTTGAGCCCAACAGCGACGATCAAGCGCAGGACGATAAACCTGCTGATACAACCCCGACACTTGATGATGAATCTGAGATTGACCTGGGCGAGGGACGCCAGCCCGTCAAACTAGCAGAGCTCAAATCGGGGTACCTACGCCAAAGTGACTACACCAAGAAGACGCAAGCATTGGCAACTGAAAGACAAACGTTTGAAACCGAACGTGCTACATGGGAGCCGGCTAAGCAGACGGATGAATTCCTCAAGAGCAACCCTTGGCTTGCTAGTCAAATCAATGGATTCATTCAGGAGTTCAAGAGTACCGGAGCAATTAGCCTTGAGCAAGCCATGGAGGACGTGCAATACGGCCAATACATCAATGCTCTGGTAGGCGATGTAACGAGGCTTACTCGTGAAGTCGAAACCCTACGGGGTGAGAATGAAGGCATCAAGCTCACTAGCGAAATGACCGGGCTACAGAATGAACTGAAAGCCGAATATGGCGAGCTAGTGACGGATGACTATATCAAGACTCTCCAAGATCGTGGTAAGGCTGAAAAGCTATCAACGGCAACCTTGAGAGAGATCGCTGACGGTTATCTAACCAAGCAGCAAATGAAAGGCAACAAGCAAAACGTAACCAAAGCAACTAAAGAGGCGGAAGCCAAAACAATACAAAGCATTCAGGAAAAAAGGACGGCATTGCCACCACAGCCTAGATCAAACGGGCAGCGGCCAGCCGAACAACAAAATGATATCAGCAATATGAGCTGGTTCGATATCGCGAAGTCGTCCATGTCTTAGGTCTGTGTGTGAGGTGATGATTCCGGAGGTCTTTTGACTGATGAAGGAGGAGCCACAATGGCTGGAGGAAATTTTGACAAGTTTTTAGCATCGTTTTTACCGTTGATTCCAAAGAAAATGTACGACAACATCATGAAGAGCTCGCCGTTAATGTACCAAATCATGAAGCTCAAGAAGAATTGGGATAGCGGCGGCGACACGATTAAGATTCACCTGAAATACAAGCATGCGACAAACGTTGGTTCTTACCAAGGTTATGACTCGCTCGATATTACTCCACAAGATACTCGCACGGATGCTGAGTTCCGACTCAAGCAACTGTATGCGAGTATTATTTTTAATGGTTACGAAGATGCCGCAAGCTCTGGTGACTTGGCTATCTTTAAGATGGCACAAATTGCCACGGAGGATGCAGAGGCAGCGCTGAAGGATCTATTCGCGCAGCTCATCTTTAAAGATGGGACAGGTAATGCTGGTAAGGACATCCTTGGTCTTAAAGCTGCTGTCGATGATGGAACAAGTGTTGCTAACTACGGCGGTATCGCTCGCGGCACGTATACATGGTGGAAATCACAGTATGATGGAGTAGCCACAGCACTTACCGTACCTAAGATGCAATCCATGTTCCTAAAATGTTCACGCGGTGGTGTGGAGAACAAGCCGGACTTCATTGTTACCGACTTGATCCAGTTCCAAAAGTACCTTGCACTTGTTGATGGTAAAACAACGATTCAGCAGCCGCTTGGTAAAGTTGGACAGGAGTTCGCAAACCTCGGGTTCACTCAAGTGTCCTTTATGGGTGTGCCAGT
This sequence comes from Paenibacillus sp. HWE-109, assembly GCF_022163125.1. Lineage (NCBI taxonomy): Bacteria > Bacillati > Bacillota > Bacilli > Caryophanales > Paenibacillaceae > Paenibacillus > Paenibacillus sp. HWE-109. The sequence continues at coordinate 8,868,284 of NZ_CP091881.1, forward strand.
TGTTTACGATGAATATTGCCCACCAAATACGATGTATTTCCTGAATTCCAACACCTTGCAGCTGTATGTTAAGCCGGGTAAAGACTTCAAACCAACTGAAATGGTGAAGCCTGCTAACATGGACGCCAAGGTTGGTCAAATCCTTTGGGCAGGAGAACTGATCTGCTCCGAGCCTCGTGCAAACGGTAAGATCGAGAATTTAACATAGAACACATTATTTTTAGTAGGAGGGGAAACGAATGGCAGTTAACAATACATTTCAACCAAATGCTTTGGCGAATACATCTGGTAGAGGGACAATCACCGGTCAAGAAATGGTCGTTGAATTTCTATCAGCCAACCCAACAAACACGTCTGGTGTGCCACGTATATGGTTCAACACAACGGACTTTAAACTTTACACGTATGACGGAACTACGCAACGTTCCTCAGCAGCACAAGCCTAATATCTGAACAATCCGCAAGGAACTCAGGCCGTTCTTCTCTTCGGGGATGGACGGCCTTTTTGCATTTTAACCACTAGGAGGAATAATGAACATGGCAAAATTAAAATCGGAACTAGAGCGAATTGTTTTACTATTCAATGAGGGTACAAGCGATTTTGAAGGACGTTGGGATGGCAAGGACATCCTATTAGAGCCGGGGGATTCTGTGGAAGTACAAGCGGGAGTAGCTGAACACCTTATTCAGCGTCACGAAGACGCGGATCTCCGAATTGAAGAGATTGAAAAAGAAGAGATCGAGACAAGGGAACCAGGCAATCCACTCGAAACCAATAATCGTGGTACAGCATTCGGGAAGTTGAAGAAAGCTGCAGCGAAGGATACTGAATAATGGGTACCTCAACTGCTGGGCAGCTCATAGCTAAAGGCAAAGCTGAAAACGGTTATAACAACAGCGGTATAGCCACAGATCTTACTTGGCTTGATTTCTTTAATGATGCTCTCCGTGATCTAGTGGATGATTTGAACATTGTGGACCTGCTCCCTGCCCTTGCTTTTACGGCGGGGACTCGGGAAGTCGATTTGCCGAGCGATTATTTCAGTCTCGTCGATCTATACGATGGAAATGGCACCTATGTGTGTGAACGAAGAAACTACATGCAAGCCTATCCAGCCGGGTACATGGTGATGAACCGTGGAGGTAAGTACATTATTGATCTCTACAATTACTCAAACTCGCAGTCATTCACAGGTTTGTATCAGCGATATGCAAAAGTACTGGCAGCCACAACGGATAGCCCAGAAGTCCCAACAGTTGGCGAGCGCTTTTTGATCTACTACGCCATCTCAAAAGCATTGTACAACAATAACCAAATGGGCCAAGGACAAGAATATGAGCAGAAGTATGAACAGGAGCGCTTGAAGATTCGTAACGCTGCTGCGCGATCGAGGGGGCAGTGATATGAGTCGAATGAACAAGTCTGGCAGCGGCATGGTTGAAATGGATATTCCGAGTTTCGGGGGTCTCAATACAGCCAAGACATTCTCTGAGATCGGGTTGTCTGAGTCGCCTAAGATGATGAACAACCTTCCGCGTAAGATCGGGGGCTTGTCTAAGCGTGATGGAACGATTCCATTAACAACATCAGCAATCGGAGCCATTAAGACACTCACCAACCTACGTAAGGCAGGAGTCAATACGATTCTGGCAACAGCAGGTACCACGTTGTACAAATACGCAACAGGAGCCTTTACAGGTGTGACAATGACAAATGCGTTAGCGAGTGCCAATATTGATGCTACTCAGTTCAAAGATGCGAGCAGCAATGAAGTACTCGTTATTACGGACGGTGGTGTGTTGAAGTATTTCAATGGTACGGCCGTCGCGAACGTCACTCCTGCTGCAAATGATGCTGGACCTGCACCAGCAAATGTATTGGCTACCCTGAATACAACGATGCCGCCCGTTGGCATACTTGTGCACAACAACCGCCTAGTAATCTGGGGGACCAACACAGATCAGATTAACCACAGCAAGCCCGGGTTCTATGATTACTTCCGTGCTACGGATTATCAACGATTCGTGAAAGAGAATGACTATATAGTCCAGTGTGCAACGTTCTCCGGTGCTTTTATCGTGCTTATGCGCCGACATGTAGGAGTTCTCTTTGGAGATGGATACACAACGCCTGCAACGAGCGAGGATTGGTCACAAGACTTTCTCGATACCACAGACGGTTGTGTTAATCCGAAGAGTGTTCAATTGGTTATATACCCCGATGGACGAGAAGAATTGTTTTATCAATCCGATAGAGGCGTGCATGCTGTCTATACGCTTAACACGTTGTCACTGGACACATCAGCACGGTATGCAACTAAGAGTGTGACTCAGTTTCAGATTGATTTCACATCCTTGGGAGTATCGAAAACAGAGTGGGCAAATGCGACGGCATATTTCAAAGATGGTCGATACTGGCTCATTTATAAAGTAGGGTCCGCGTGGAAAGGTCTCGTATTCGACACAATTGATCAGCAATGGCGGCCTGTGGAAAGCATAAGTGCTAATTCCTTCTATCATGATGAAGATTACTTTTACTTTGCTGGAGATGAAGGTCATCTGAAAGTGTTTGACAGCTCGTTATATAGTGATTGGTCAACATATAACAAGGCAGTGGGTACCGGAACGCCAATCAACTGGTACTGGTACAGCAAGCTGATGACGCCTAAGTTAACCGGCTATGATCACCTTTGGGATATTCTGATGATCGAGGCGAAGCAGTTCAACCTATCATCCACTATAGATATTGAGGTCAATACCTACAGCGGCCGATATAGCTTGGTGGGAGCTCTCAAAACTGAGGTCATGATCATCGGTGTCTCGAAGATTGGTCAGGCTCAAATCCAGAACCCTAATATGACGGATTACATTAACAATGCCAAGCGAATTGGTCCTATGGGGCTAAAGGGGCAATACGCTCAAATAAAGATGACTAATAATCGTGATGAGCCTGTTGAGGTATACAGCACGAAGATGGAAGTTCGAGTAATGACGAAATACTAGGAGGTGCACTATGGCTACGCCGGGACCAGTAAACAGGACATTATTACAGTCGTATTATCAGAATGCTGGTGATGTGTATGACGACACTAAAACAGAGGGGGCATTTGGTACTCTCGCAGATCAGTTGGATGCAAACTACGACTATACATCTGGATTAGTAGCAGGAGGGGTGTTGCAGCCTTATCCTGCTTCTTTATTTCGTCAAGCACTAATAAATGGTAACTTCGATGTATGGCAGCGAGGCACATCTTTTAATAATGCAGGTGCTTCACCTACTTACACTGTTGACCGTTTTTACATTGCGAATGCAATCGATAATAACGTAAAAGTTTTGCAATCTAGTTCAGTTCCTAATAAGAAAAGTAAATTTTCTGCCAGGTTAGAAGTAATGACTGCAACAGCAGGTGTATCAGCTTATTCTACTTTTGCTCAGAAAATAGAAGATTACCAGTTCTTCGCAGGGCAAAAAGTAACTTTGTCAGGTTGGATAAAGTGTGATTCAGGGGCAGCGGTTATTCCTTATCTAGCTGACGGTGTAGGGAATTATGTAGCCCCTGCAATTAATTCAACACAATGGACGTTTTTTTCATACACGGCTATATTAAATAGTTCGCCAACTGGCATATCAGTAATTTTGCAATTCAATAGGTACGGACTTGCAGTTGGTGTTGGCGTTAATATTTCACAACTTCAATTTAACGTAGGTGATTCAGCTCCAGCGTTTCAACCGAGAAGTTTTGCGGAAGAATTGGCACTGTGTCAGCGGTATTATGAGAAGAGTTATACGTATGGAACTGCTCCTGCAACAAGTGGTGCCACAACCGGAATTCAACTGTTTGTTTTACCATCAAACACAATCGCGATTAATCAGGAGTATGGAACGGTTAGTTTCAAAGTTCAAAAAAGGATTACACCAACAGTCACAATTTATCCATTCACCACTACTGCAAATGCTGGGAGGGTATCACAAGAAAATGGAACTGATCTTCCAACTGCATCAGGAGGTACTAAGTTTGAGTCTGAACGTGGCTTCACAGTTCATAATGCTAACGGTTCTGCATTGACTACTAACTTGAATGCAATAGTATTTCATTTCGCCTCAGATGCCGAACTATAAGGAGATAACATATGGACGGATACAAACACTACATTCGCATAGATACCAATAACATCGTCACACACGGCTTTTCTGACGCTTTCGAGCAACCGCAGCAGGGTGACGTTCAACTAGACGGTGAGTTTGGCCGCCACTTCCAAACACCACTCACGACAGGTCGTGGGCAATACAAGTACAAGCTTATTGATGGCATCATCACAGAACGTACTCAAACAGAATTAGATGCTGAATGGGCAGCGCGTCCACCTGCTGAACCGTCAACAGAATCACGTTTAGCCGCAGCAGAAGCCGCATTACTAGCCCTTATGGGACTATAAAGGAGTGATGATCGATGGCCTATTTTGAGTTTTTGTTGAACCAGTGGATACTTGGTAATTTAGTAGAAACGAAAGTACAAACAGCGGTAACCAAAGGGTACATCACAACAGAACAAGCCAACGCTATACTCGCTACACCGAAAAGCGTTTAAAGAAAGGAGCTCGTTATATGGCTGGCATTAAACCGGAAAAATATCAGGATTATGTGCAGGGTAAAATTTCATATGAGGAAGCCACGGGGAATGGTCCAGCTTCTACAACAGCACCTGCAAAGGCGACGCAGCCAACAGCACCAACGAATAGCAATAGCGGTTATGGAAACGGAATTGAGAAGCCAGCAACAATGCAGCCAGGTTATGGAGGGGCCATCGCTGAGATTATCCCGCAAGGAGGGGTTATCTCTAATCCTACGAACTATGCTGCGGCAGCTCGTCCTACGATTGATATCGGAGGGATTACAAGCGGTGTCCAAGCTGATATTAAAAATCAAATTGATAAGCAAGTCTTAGCCGCTAACCAAGGTCTCGGGCAGATGACACAAGCTAACAATTTGGCTGTCACCGAGAATCAGAACTATCTCAATGACCAGATTGCTAAAATGACAAAACAGAAGGCTAACGATATGGACAATGCCGTGTCCTTCCAAAATCGCCGTGGTGGATTCTACAGTGGTGGTGTCGACTATCAACAAGGACAGATCAATAACAGCTATGGCGAGGCTCAAGGCACTTTGACACGTGATATTGCCGCACGAAACCAAGACATTTGGAATCGCAACGCATTATTAGCTCAGCAGACTGCGGAGAAGATCACACAATTGCAACAGCAGGCGCCTGATCTCATTCGCCAGCGGATTGATGAGTTAGTAAATAAACAATTGGCTGATAGAAACGCTCAGGCTGCTCAAACGGGGTATATGGCTGATGGTACACCAACAGCTCAGATGCAGCAGTATCTTGATCAGAAGAAGGCAGCTAACGATAAAGCAATCGAAGTTGATAAAAAAGCACGTATTGACTATGCTCAGAACCTTCAGAAGACATTCGGCGTTCCTATCGTTGTTAAAAACGACTATGGCCTTATGGATGAGCAAGTTAAGGGTCTTATTCCAACGAGTGAAAAAGACAAACAAATAAAGAACGCAATCGATGTGTCAGATAAACTCGGGTATGTTACAGCGGAATTGTCACAAGCAACGGGAATTCCAGTAGGAACGCCGATGTTGGAAGCTCAGAAAATGTTAGAAAGCAATAAAATCGGCTGGTACAACGCTCAAACATCACGCCAGAACGCCAATACCTCCGCTAATAATTCATCAGTCACAAATAGCAGATACAGTGATCAAAAGAATGCAAAAGGCTTTGAAGGTGATGTAATGGATGAGTTGGGACAGCTCGATCCTTCTGATTATGAAGGTTGGTTAACCCAGAACCGCGGTGAAATTGTTAGGCAGATAGGTACTGACGGATATGATCGGATCAGGAAATCAGTCACTGCGCCATCGCAACAGGAGAGTAAAGCGGCTGACAGCCTGAGAACACAAGCTACAAACTTAGCAAAGAATGACCCGGGCTGGTATGACGAAGCAAGTAGAGAGGCACTCATCCAGCAATATATGAGTTACCTCAGATAGGAGGTTCTTATGGCATTAGTGAGCGCAAAGGATTATCTAAATAAAAAGGATGGCAGTGGATCATCGGCTGCTGCTCCTGTTCCGTCTAAATCTAGTACTAAATCAAGTGGTGGTAACGGCCTCATCTCTGCTAGTGCTTATAAGAGTAGTAGGACGCCTACGATCAGTAGTCCCGAGTACACAGCACAAACTCTATCAGATCAACAGCAGATGGATGCAGCACAGCGAACAATGAATGATCAAGTGCAACTCACAAATGATTATCAGAAGCAATTGGAAGCAATGCAAGCAGAAGATAATCCTCAGTTGCAGTATCGCGGTGATCTCCGTACGGATTACCCGGGCGGATGGCTTAACCCTGTAAATGATTTGAACGCACTTCGTCGTACAACAGCAGGACAATTTGTTGATAGATTCGCACAAGGGATAGGTCATACGATTGGTCTTAATGATTCTCAAATGAGCCCGCGAGCTACTACTAATAACAAGATCGCAGATAAAATTGCGGACGTCGTTGGTGGAGCTGCGGGTTTTGTTGTGAATCCCGGCATGCCAGTAGGGAACTTAGGTATAGGTGCGAACTTCTTCGAAAACCCAAAGATTGTGCAACTTGCTGAGAAAGCTGGTAATAAGGTTCAAGGACTTCTCCCTGATGCAGGGATGACTATTTCAAGGAATGGAGCTCAGATCGTAGATTCATTAGCAGGAAAGACAGTAAATAAGGCAGTGCAGGGGGCAGTGCAAGGCGGCCTTGGTGCAGCTGCCTTTTCGCCGTTTCATACATTGGAGATTGGCGGAGATGTGCGGGACATTCCGGGGCACATTCTTGAGGAGGGCATAGGCGGTGCGGCGTTCGGTGGTTTACTTGGTGCAGCAGCTCCTTCTGTTGGTAGAGCGTTGGCTGCTTTAGTAAAAAGGCGCGGTTCTTCTATTGATGATAGCTTGCTTCCATTTGAGGATGCATCCAGTTCACGGAACGTTCAACAAGCAAGGGGGGCGGCACCACAAACAGCACAGCAAGCTGCCGATCGCTTTGGGTTTATTGATCAACGGACAGCGACGAACGGACCTCTTGCTTTGCCACCTTCAAACCGTGAAATACGCATGAATGCAGCTCAATCGCGTGGAATTAATGCTGATGGTCTTGATCCTATCCCAGCAAGAGGTGACATTCGAACTTTCGGACTTCCTGAGCCAACAGTGGCAAGCCCAACAACAGCAAGAGTTGGACAGCCGAATATCTGGCGTGAGAAATTTGAGAATCTTGTCCGAGTGGCTAACAGCATGGATCATCCTCCAGGTCGTGAACTAGAAAGCATGGACGATCTGTGGTCGCGTATGGCCGGACCTAAAGATCCGAGCCTTGATGAGCTCATAACTCTTGCCTATCCAAAATCAAAGGTCAAACCTGAATCCATAAGCCGCGCAAGACAGCAGCAGTATGAGCGGGATGTTGCTGGAGTGAATGGTCCAGTGAAGTCTATGAGTCAGCGGTATGATGGGGGCGTTAAAGGAGAAGCAGCAGCGCCGTTGCAACGTGATCGAATCCTTCCAAAAGAACCGGTTGTCGAAATCACTCCGCCTACAAGAAAACTGGCACCTGTCGAAGCTACTCAACCAATAAAGCCATCTACTAAGCTGCGTCGTGGTGGTAAATTGATTTCTGCTAAGGAATTCAATGCGAGCAAAGAAGCGCCAGTCACACAGGGTGAACAGTCTTTTGTTAGCGCAAAGGATTACAAAGCTTCTCATGCTGCACCTGATGGATCGCAAGCTTATGCAGGCAATGCCATTCCATTCCGTCAAGCCGCCACTCAATCAACTCGTACCATTAACCGAAACAAGGTAGTCAGGAACATCAAGAACAATCTTGGAGTTGTGGTTGATTCTGGTAAGCTTCGTGCTGGGCGTGGCGTTCTTGGCTTATATAAGGTAAACCCTGAGGTCGTGCGTACTCGAATGGCGGAAGATATTCAGGTTATTTCTCATGAAGTTGGTCATCATCTTGATAAGAAATTCGGCTTACAAGATGCCCAATACAACAATGAATTTGCTTCTTTGATTCAGCATAATCCAGTACTCAATGTATCAGCCTATCAGCCTCATCAGCTCCCGGGCGAAGGTGTTGCGGAATATGTTCGACTCCGTCTTACTGATCCTGACGCAGCACGTCGCCTCGCTCCGAACTTTACACGCTACTTTGAAGGTAAGATTGATAAAAGAACGCTGAAAGGGCTAGAAGCTTCTCAGGCAGATGTCGATACTTGGATTACTCAAGGCGACTATAATCAGGCCAAGGGGCTCGTGGATTTCGATAGTAGCAAGGCAAAGCCGAAATTCAGTAAAGACCGAGCATATACACGTTTTGTCGATGATCTTAATCCACTACAACTTGCTGAAAAAGCTCTAAAAGGCGCAGTCGGTAAAGGATCCGATTCACTCTACAAGATGGCCCGGTTGAGCCGAGGTATCGGCGAGCGGGCGAAGCTTGCGGTTACGCGCGGCATTTACGATGCACAGGGAAATAAGGTGAGCGAAGGACTCCGTCAGATCGTTAAGCCGCTTGAGAAGCTAGGGATCAAAGAGAAGGACTTTGCGACATACCTATCGGTTAAGCATGCAATGGATTTGAAAGCGATGGGCAAACGTGTACCATTCACGGATGCACAGATGCAAGCTGTATTGCAAAAGCTCGACACTCCAGAAGTGCAAGCTGTTCAGAAGAAAATCATAGGCTTCAATGACAAACTCCTTGATATTCTGGTTGATGCTCAGATCTTAACAAGCAAGTCAGTTGCTGACATGAAAAAGGAATTTCCCAATTACGTTCCTTTCTTCCGTCATTTTGAGGACGATGTCGAGGCGGGCTTCAAGAATGGCGGATACGGAGCAGGTAAATCGTTCGCCAATGTAACGAACCCGATCAAGAAAATGTCTGAGGAAGGCTCCACACGAACTATCATTAACCCAATTGAGAGCATGGTCCTGAACACTTTCAAGGTCATGAACGCTGCAGCCAAGAATAAGACTGGCTTGCAGTTGGCTGAGCTTGCCAAAGTGAATGGTGCAGGTAATTGGGTTGAGCATGTCGGCCCTGGGGGCAGCGTGGGGAACGAACATATTATTTCCGTGTGGCAGGCTGGGAAGAAGCAAGCATACAAGATTCGGGAGCCAGAACTTTATAACGCCATGCTTTCGTTGGATGCCGAATCCTCTAACTCGCTCTTAAAGTTCCTGGGCAGCGCAGCTTCCATTCTTCGCGCGGGCGCCACGTTAACGCCAGAATTCACAATTAGAAATGCCATGCGGGACGTGGTCGGGGCTACGATCAATAGCACTAAGTATGGATTTAACCCTATCGACTTTTTCAAAGGATTGGGTCATGTCATCGGCAAAACAAAGACTTTTGACCAGTTTCTATCCAGCGGCGGATCTATGAGTACGATGATGTCGCTGGATCGTGATACAAGCCGGGAAGCATTGGAGCAAGTCTTCCGTAAGAGTCTGAAAGATAAAGCAATGAACGTAGTGACTAGTCCTAAAGAGCTCGCTAAAATGCTTTCAGGGTACACTCCGGCCAAAACGGTTATAGGCGGATTACGCAAGGCAGCAGAGGTATCAGAGTTATCGACGAAGGTCGGGGCGTTTAATAAAACGTTGAAGAAGACAGGGAGTTTGGAGGAAGCGGCATTCACTGCTCGGGATCTCATGGACTTCAACCGTGCCGGTAGCTCGATCCGCCAGGCCAATAAAGCCATCGCCTTTATGAATGCTAACATTCAAGGTACAGATAAAATGTATCGTGCATTCAAAGACAATCCTGCTTCATTCCTAGTAAGAGCATTCACAACGCTTGTTCTTCCGACAATCGGGCTCCATTACTGGGTTAACAATTTGCCTGCTGAACAGAAGAAAGTTTTCAACAACATTCCTCAGTGGCAGAAGGATAGCTTTTTTATTATACCGATACCCGGTACTGATCAATTCGTAAGGATTCCAAAACCATTTGAAGCAGGCATGCTTTTTTCAACAGGTGCTGAACGTGTACTTCGTTGGTATGCTGATAATGATCCCAAGGCTTACAAGGATTACGGATCAACACTAGCACAGACATTCATGCCACCAATGATGATTTCTGCACTATTACCAGCTTTAGAAGCAATTACAAATCATTCATTCTTTCGTAACGCTCCTGTTGTTCCTCAAGGGGAACAGCGTCTTGAAAAGAAAGATCAATATGGCCTATACACAAGCGAGACAGCCAAGCTGATCGGTAAAGGTGTCTCGAAGATACCGGGCATGGAAGACTCCAACGCTGCCAGCCCGCGTATCATTGATAACACAATCAGAGGCTACACGGCAGGACTAGGTCAATACGCAGTGGGTGGAGCAGACAGTATTCTAAAATCTATGTTTGAAAGCAACGGGCCGCAGCCGCCTAAAAAGCAGTGGTATGAGAAACAACCTGTATCCGGATTCCTTGCTACCATATCGGGCGGCGGCCAAGTCCGCCAAGACTTCTACGACAAGTGGGATGCACTTAGCAAAGAGAAATCCTCAGCAGACAAGAACAAGACTCGCTTTGAAAATGTCGCTGAGTACGCCCGTATTAAAGGTGCCAAAACTGTTGTTGATAAGCTAATGGATCAATATAAATTAGTTCAGAACGACCGTGCAATATCCGCACAGGAGAAGCGTATCAAATTGAATGCCTTAGATGATAAAATGAATGATATAGCAGCAAAAGGACTAGGGAAGTAGGTGTCCGGTGAGCCAGAATACAGGAAATGCACTGATTGTAATCGCGTTTATATTGCTGAGCCTCTGGCTCATGGGGGGCGGCAGTCCTAGCGGAGGGCGCGGTACCGATTACGAAGAAATTCAGATGTACGATGCAGATCAATATGAGCAATACGAGAGCTATCCTTAGGGGTGGCTCTTTTATTTGTTTTGAAGGAGGGTACCACATGATTGAAGTCATACCGCTTTATCCTTGCGTCCACACGGACGCTTACACTGGCATATTGGGACTTCTGGGTGAGGAAGTAGCTCACCAACTTCTCTATGATCCACGGGAGGTTTACGGCAATGATCGACCTGACAATGGAACTGATTCAGAAACTGTTGAAGGATGGATTCGGACTCGGGTTCCTCGTGACACTGATTCTACTTCTGAGGAAGAGACTGCGAAACCAACAGCTGAATGCTCGTGATATTTATTGGACAGCACTGCACGAAGCAATGGCACGAAAGGTGGGAGTCCAGTGGGATGCAGACTTGATAGCTATACGAAACTCAGCCGCGAGAGACAGAAGCTTCTCGCTATCTTCAATCCGTATTTTTGCCCGTTCTGCACGAGAGAGAAGGGCACATTCGTTTACCACATGCTTAAATTCGAGGGGGATACCAACGATGAAAGAATTATTGAGGAAGCTCGGCAAGACCAAGTTCCAAGCGTACCTGATACTGACGGTCGTGAACATCGCGACATTTATCCTGTCGGTACAAGGCAGCTTGCAGGTGGACGCAACCATCGACAAGTGGATGCCGCTGATGAATCTGGCAGCACAGATGATAGCGACGGTAATCTACCAGCACATTGAGGGTAGCATCGACCGGGAAGCACAAAAGCAGCAAGTGTATGTGGTACCGGGGAGTGCTCAGCCAGTTGTTGAACCGGTACCAGTAGAGCCAGTTCCGACGATTGATAGCCTGGATGTATCAGAAATCATGAGTATCGTTGGAAGTGTTAATGCGGAGTTGAACGATTATATGGAATACATCAAAGCTCATCCGGACCAGATCGGGAAAGAGGCAGCAGCCCGGTACCTACAGATTCGTAATATGCTGAGCACGCAGGGCCCGATCCTTAACCCAAATGAGACGGAGGGGAAATAGAAGATGTCAGGTTTCTTGATGAAATATATGATCATCCCGCGGTATCTAACAGCGCCCAGCCTGCGCAGACCAGGTATCCCCGCTGATTTAATGCGCTTCATGGTCGCACATGATACGGGTAATCCCGGCAGCACGGCGGCGGGAAATGTCTATTACTACGAGAACAGCCGAAACGTAATGGAGGCAAGTGCGCATATCTTCGTTGATGACAAACAGATTATCGAGTGTATCCCGTTTCTAACAGGTACGCCTGAGAAAGCTTGGCATGTCGTGTATAATGTCAGCACCGACAACGACATGTTTGGCGATGATGCGAATGATGTCGCAGGTGGGGTGGAGTTATGCTATGGCGGCAATATCGATATGAACGAGGCATATAAGCGGTATGTCTGGGTAATGGCCTACAGCTGCTGGACGTTCCATCTTGATCCAACAGTTCACGTTACCGGACATTTCATTCTGGATCCAGCTCGCAAGGTAGATCCCATGAATGCCCTTAAATTGCTTGGCAAATCATTTCAGGACTTGATCATTGATATTGTAAACGAATATACAGAATGTGTGGAGGAAGCCGCGATGAGAGAAGAACTGGAAGCATTGAAAAAAGAAGTCGAGGAATTGAAGGCAAGAAATAGTATGGCGGTACCGGAGTGGGCGAAAGAAGCGGTTGCCGCGGCTAGCTCGACTCTATGCAAAGATGGAAAACCACTTATCGATACACCAGACGGCGGAAGTTATGACTTCTATAGGCTGCTGACAACGATCCATCGAAAAGGTCTTATATAATAACGCGAGCCCTCGTCCAATAAAAAGGATTGAGGGCTTTTTTATTTACGTTCGTATTTTGTTCGCATATAATATTTATGAGGTGATACTATGCTACGAGATATCGAGCGGAAAATTCTTCGGATACTCTGGAACTATTCAACAAAACATCGTGGGTACATGCCGTATTTCAAAGATATCAGAACGATGACAGGTAAGAGTGAAAACGAAATTAGGCTTGCATTGAAACAACTTGCAGAACAAAAATTTATCATGTGGGATGGATTCAATACAGACTCTATAAAGATCATTCGAGGGTGGGAAGATGAACCCGCCAAACCTATTACTTCATCAAAAAATTATGACAACCGCTATCTATAACCATGTGTATATTTCATAAAAATTGTGGGGACGGACTGGGGACGGACTGGGGACCAATCTTCTAATAACCTTTCATAGCATTTAATATTTTTTAATATTAGTGCTTGCACTTCTCTTTATTTTACTGTATATTACCCGTTATGACAGTTTGGTTCCTAAGCCGTAACTCACCTTGACAGGGTAGGGGTCGGCGGTTCGATCCCGTCAGCGTTCACCATATTGGATTCATCAGGTTTGGATGTGGAGCTGTGGTGTAGTGGCCTAACATGCCTGCCTGTCACGCAGGAGACCGCGGGTTCGAATCCCGTCAGCTCCGCCATTTTATCCATTAAAGTGATGTTAAGCTTTATTGTTTATTCCAAGTAAGGCTTTGTAGCTCAGTCGGTAGAGCAGAGGACTGAAAATCCTCGTGTCGGCGGTTCGATTCCGTCCAAAGCCACCATTTTTTAATTAAATACGCCGTTGTAGCTCAACTGGTAGAGCAACTGACTTGTAATCAGTAGGTTGGGGGTTCAAGTCCTCTCGACGGCACCATGAACGCAATAAGCCGGCGTGGCGGAATGGCAGACGCGCTCGACTCAAAATCGAGTGGGAAACCGTGGAGGTTCGAGTCCTCTCGCCGGTATCTAAGTTCATAAAAAAAGAGTTAAGCCCAGGGGCTTAACTCTTTTTTTATTTATCCAGACCGAACAACCTTAAAGGGCATTTATACGCACACTATTTGTTGACACATTTACTTGCTAAGTATATAATTGCTATAGCATCTAAATGGGCAGGGGTGAACTGATATGAAAATGGAAAACTCTTTTGGATTTGTTTTGAACCACGCGGGGCGTAGAATGACGCAGCTGTTGAATGTTAGTTTTCAACCTTACGATATCACAACGGAGCAATGGGTCGTACTCAGCCGCTTGGTGGAGGAGGATGGCATTACGCAGAAGCTGCTGGCGATTCGAGCCGAAAAGGATCAAACGAATATTACGCGTATTCTCGATCAACTGGAGAGAAAAGGCTTAGTAGAGAGAAGAGCCAATGAGACGGATAGAAGATCATTTTTGACGTATATTACAGATCAAGGAAGAGCCTTGAATGACATTCTTACCCCGATTGAACGTAGGGTTATTGCTTCTCTGCTGAGTCAATTTTCGGAAGAGCAGGTGCAGCTATTGCGCAATATGCTTAGCCAGGTTACGAATAAAGCTAACGAAGGCATCAAGGAACTGGAGGCTCGGCAATGAGTGAAGAGAACAGATTATGGAACCGCGGTTTTGTTGCTGTCTGTTTCAGCAGCTTTTTTTTGTTTATGACCTTTTACATTTTGGCCGTCACCCTGCCGTTATTTGTTACGGAAACGCTGCACGGAGGTCAGCAGCAGGTTGGCTTGGTGATGACGGTATTTATTTTCTCAACCGTGATCTTTCGGCCTTTAACCGGCAAATGGATGGATGAATGGGATCGGAAAAAGATTGTTATTGCCGGGCTTAGCTTATTTATCTTATGTGTGGCTATGTATCCATTCGTGCATCAATACTATGTATTGTTAGGCTTAAGACTTATCCATGGCATCAGCTTTGGTATGGCAGCCACCGCTACGGGGGCTATTGCGATTGAGTTAGTGCCTGAACGCCGCAAGGGTGAAGGTATTGGGTATTTTAGTCTTTTTATGAGTCTGGCGATGGTCGTGGGCCCGTTTATTGGTTTGACAATTACGCAAACTCATAATAATAACCTCTTGTTTGGCGTTTGTATCCTGCTTGGATTTCTGGCCTTCATTTGCGGGCTGTTCATCCGCCTTCCCAAAAGAGTCGTTAACACCAAAGTGATCGCAGCCAAAGGCTGGAGGAAATTTATCGAGCCAAGCGCTTTGCCGATTTCATTGACGGGCAGTGTATTAGCCTTTTCATATGGGGCGATTACTACGTTTCTTTCCGTTTATGCGAAGGCTATTGGTTTAGAATCATATGCCAGCTATTTTTTCATGGTATTCGCCTTGGCTATTGTCGTATCTAGACCTTTCATTGGCAAATGGTTCGATCATTACGGTCCCAATCGGCTGGTGTACCCAGGCATTATTTTATTTACAGTGGGTATGATCGGGCTTAGCTTGACACAATCCTCCCTCCTCTTTTTGTTGGTAGCTGTGCTGCTTGGACTTGGTTTCGGCGCACTTCTTCCGAGTTTTCAAACGATTGCTATACAAGCAGCGCCTGCTCATCGCAGAGGGCTTGCCACTGGCACGTATTACCTGCTTTTTGACGTTGGCTATGGGATTGGATCGTACATTCTTGGCACGATTGCTTCCAAAACAAACTACCATACGATGTATTTCGTTGCGGGACTTGTCGTTGCTTGTTCTTCGATCCTTTACTATGGGCTCTATCATCGGAAACCAGCCGCAATGAATTCCAATGAGAAGCCTCTTCTACAGCAGGATTAAATCATTAAAGAGGACTGCCCGCCAGGGCCTTTCTCGCAGCAGCCGGCGTCATGCCGAGCATTCTTTTGAACATGGCATGGAAATGGGGCAGACTATCGAAGCCGCACATTTCGGCGATAATACCGATGTTGGCGTCACTTTCGCTCAGCAGCTGCTTCGCACGAATGATTCTTTTGGTCATCAGGTAGGTGGTAATGTTCATTCCAATCAACTGCTTGAATACCCGGCTGAAATGGGCAGGAGAGACAGAAGCTTGCTTCGCTAGGGACGTTAAACGGATGTCGTCGCAGTAATGCAGCTCAATATACAGCAAGATATCTCGCATCCATAAGGGACCAACCGAGGAGTCTCCATTGCTTGTCTTGCGTTCAGGCCCCAGCTCACGCTGCAAATAAAGCAGTAGCTCCAGCAGCTTCAAGTAAATGGCTTGGCGTTGGCCTAAATGCGAATGCTTCAGTTCTGTCTGTATGGACTCCAACGTAAATTCGATCTGCTGACGCTGAGGAAGCAGCGTTTCAAATTTGTAATTGCGCAGTTCCGCGGCTTGCTCAAAACTTCGTAAATAGGAGAATGCCTCATCCAGATTAGGGGCCTGCGCCAGACTTGGGCTGAAATAAATCGCTGTAGACGTAACAGGCATTTCTTTGTCCGGCGTTGCTCGGTGAATTGTATTGCCTGGGATGAGGAACAGATCGCCTTGCTTCATATCATAAAAAGTATGATCAATGAAGAAGGTGCCTTGCCCACGATACACATACACAATTTCATACCAGTCGTGAAAATGGTCAGGCAGCTCGCTTAGCGAGCTTTTTGTGTTTTTATAAGCAAAAGAGAGTGGGAAGGACTCGTTCGTATCGAATGTTTTACGTATGGGATGCATGGTGAGCTCCTTCTGAATAGAGATTTATTCTATAATATCAAAAAACCGTACAAATGTGCTAGATATCAATATTTCATATGATTTCATTAATGATACAATAGAAGAAAGCGATACCATAATAAAGTTATGAAAAAGGAGCGCGCTATGAGAATTGATGCACACCAGCATTACTGGAAAATAGATCGTGGCGATTATGGGTGGTTAACGCCGGAGTTGTCGGTCTTGTATCGTGATTTTCTGCCAGATGATTTGTTGCCTATCTTGCATCAACAGGATGTGAGTCAAACGATTGCCGTCCAAGCGGCGCCAACCTTAGATGAAACAGATTATTTATTAAGCTTAAGCGAAGGATCAGATACGATTGCGGGTGTCGTAGGTTGGCTTGATTTAAATGACCCCGACGTTGTTGCACAGTACCAAAAATTCAGCCAGCATCCCAAATATGTGGGCTTCCGAGTCATGATTCAAGAAATGCCGGATGCGAAAAGCATCCTAGAGCCTCATTTTGTTGAAGCTCTGCGATATTTTGCCGGGGAGGATGTTCCCGTAGATTTGCTTGTAAAATCCGAGCAATTAGCGCCGGTTGTTGAGCTTTTGGACCAGGTCCCGAGGTTGCGGGCAGTGATCGATCATATCGCGAAACCCCGAATTGGGGAGGGGGCTACTGAGCCTTGGAAAAGTCAGATGGCAGCTATCGCCAAGCATCCGAATGTGTACTGTAAGCTTTCGGGCATGGTGACGGAAGCGAACCCAACGAGCTGGGTCAAAGAAGATTTTACTGTATACATCCGGCATGTTCTGGAAGTATTCGGAACGCAGCGAGTATTATTTGGGAGCGATTGGCCTGTATGCTTGCTAGCGGCTGATTATGATGAAGTCATCGGGGTACTGACGCACGCCTTGCCGGAATCTTGGACTCAGCACGACAATGACCGTCTATTTGGACTAAATGCAAAGGAGTTTTATAAACTATGAAATATCGTAAACTGGGCAAAACAGGGCTGGATGTCTCAGTACTGAGCTTCGGCGCCTCCTCGCTTGGCTCCCTCTTCCGGGAAACCAACGAGGAAGAAAGCATTCGGACCGTTCATACGGCTGTTGATCTAGGAATTAACCTGATTGATGTGTCCCCCTACTACGGTTTAACCAAGGCGGAAACGGTCTTAGGCAAAGCTATTGCCCAAATAGACAGAGAACGCTTTATTTTGACAACGAAAGCAGGACGTTACGGCGACGACGAGTTCGACTTCTCGAAGGAGCGGATCATTCGCAGTGTGGATGAGAGCTTAAAGCGGCTTTATACGGATTATATCGATATTCTTTATTTGCATGATATTGAATTTGCGGCTTTTGATCAGCTTGCTGAGGGAGCCTTCCCTGCACTGGATGCATTAAAGCAATCTGGGAAAATTCGTTTTTTCGGCGTATCCGGATTACCGCTGTCTGTGTTTGAGAAGTCGCTGGCTGTGAAAGAGTTCGATTCTGTCTTGTCTTATTGCCATTATGCTTTGAATGACACGTCCTTGCTGGATGTAGTTCCACTGTTGGAGCAGCATGGGGTTGGCTTAGTGAATGCATCGCCGCTCTCTATGGGACTGCTGAGCACTAGACCTGCTGCTGCTTGGCATCCTGCACCGGCTGACATTCAACGGCTCTGCAAGGAGGCGGCGGAGCACTGCGCAAGCAAAGGCGCTGACATCGCGAAGCTGGCGGTGCAATATGCAACGGCGAACGAGCGAATTCCAACGACACTTGTCAGTACAGCCAGTCCGGACAATATCCGCAAAAACATCGCATGGACGGATGAGCCGATGGATACCGAGCTGCTGCAAGAAGTGCTGGACATTTTGGAGCCAATCCGCAACAAGTCATGGATTAGCGGAAGACCTGAATATAACGAGAAGACTTACGTTTAAGGGGGGGTTCAGATGAAAGCGATCGTATGTGAACAGATTGAGCAGTTTAACTTTGTAGAGATGAAGGAGCCTACTGTCAAAGCGGGTGAAGCCATCGTTCGTATCAAAAGAATCGGTATCTGCGGGACGGATTTACACGCCTATAAAGGGAATCAGCCATTTTTCAGCTACCCGCGTGTGCTTGGTCATGAACTCTCCGGTTATGTCGAGGAAATCGGCGAAGGGGTCTTGGGACTGCAGGCTGGCGATCTGGTCAGCGTCGTCCCCTATATGCATTGCGGAACATGCATTGCTTGCCGCAATGGCAATACAAACTGCTGTATCGATATGAAAGTACTTGGCGTGCATATGGATGGAGGAATGAGAGAGTTGGTATCTATACCTGCCAGCCATCTCATTAAAACCGAAGGGCTGACGCTGGATCAAGCTGCGATGCTGGAGCCGCTTAGCATCGGAGCTCACGCTTTGCGAAGATCGGGGCTTCGCGCAGGTGAAACTGCGCTCGTCATTGGCGCAGGGCCGATCGGACTCGGCGTCATGGTCCTGGCGAAGCAGTTTGGCGCGACCGTCATCGCGATGGACATCAATGATGAGCGGCTGGCGTTTTGCCGCAAGTGGGCAGGCGTCGATCAGACCGTGAATGCGCTGCAGCAGCCGAAGGAGCAGCTCGCTGAGCTAACGAACGGCGATATGCCCACTGTGGTCTTCGATGCGACCGGCAACGCGCGGTCGATGACGGACTCCTTCGGACTTGTCGCGCATGGCGGCAAGCTCGTGTACGTTGGCCTCGTGAAGGCGGATATCACGTTCCATGATCCGGATTTTCATAAGCGGGAGCTGACGCTGATGGGCAGCCGCAACGCAACGATGGAAGATTTCGACACCGTCCGTGAAGCGATGCAGAGCGGAGTTATCGACATTGAGAGTTATATCACGCACCGTGCTTCCTTCGAGGATATGATCGGGGAGTTTGATACATGGCTCAAGCCGGAGTCCAAGGTGATTAAAGCGATCGTTTGTTTGTAAAGGCGTGCCCAACTGCTTGTAGGCAGATGGGCGCGTTTTTTTTTAGAAAGTATAAGCTTTTGGGTGGATTTAAGGGGTTTTCCCTTTTTAGTTGACGTCCACCGCAGGCCTCTTTGCTTTGGAGGTTTTCAGTCTTGAGTGGTATCTAATGAACTGTAGGATGCTTATCGACGAGAAAATGGCTGCTTTGGAGATGTAATGAACTGGATTGGCATTATTCGGTACTTTATTGTCGGAAAGGTAATCAATTGCTTGAAATAGCGCATCTGGCATTCATTAGATTTTCAGAATGGGCGATTTTGGCCGAATAAAGGGTATTGAGTTCGTAAGGAAACTTGCGAAGGTGTATGGATTTGAAGACCTAGCCGTAGGCTAGGTCTTTCTTATTGGTGATACAACCTACTTCTGGATGCTGTCGATCCTCTTGAGAGGATGAAAAACAGAGCTAAGGTGGGCGGAAAGTGCGAACTGGCCTCCGTAAAGATAGAAAACGGCCTTAAGGTTGAGGGATGCTTCAAATCCTCCAACCTTTTTTTAATATATGAGTTATATGTTTTGGAGTGAACGCGGAGTTACTCCAGCTGCCTCACGCAGAGGGAACTACAGTACGCTATTCTAGCCAAAAGTGGCAGTATCGAGAGGTTGAGGGAACTACAGTACGCTATTTTGCTGTTTCTTGGGAATCTTCAACGCTTTTTGTGAAAATAAGACCCTGTAGTTCCGCTATCCCCCTCGCATCCCTACTTTTTGCCTAATTAGCGTCCCCTAGTTCCCTTACTAGGTTTTGCCGCTAAGAAGAGACTGACTGATCTATCAGGATAGCGAATCCGGTTTTCTTATTTACTTCAGGGTTCTATCAGCAAAGCAAGCTACTACGTGAACTAAGGAGCGCTGCATAATGGACGGTAAGTAAGTTGGTATGGAGGTGGCTGCTCAAGTCATGGGAAGTTATCTGCTCCGATTGATCCCGGTTATTCGTTCAACACTCTGATCTTGTACTATATCCACAATAACATGTCGTGTTCGTGTTATGTATATTAACATAAACTTAATAAATAATTTACACTGCGAGGATGATTTAGTAATATAATGAAAGAAACTAAAAACAAATAAAACAAATTAATAAAACTAAATTAACTTGTTTTCATGTTGTTTTTAGGACTAAAAATATTATTTTAAACGAATTGGAGGCATTAGGATGTTTATTCATTTTAAAAAAGTGCTAATTATTACGTTAGCAACTACGGTCGTCGCAACTTCAAACATTCCTCTGTTTGGAAACTCTCTCACTGCATCTGCCGCAATTATCCCCTCTGATTATGCTCTGCACATGCTTTTTGAGGATAACTTGACGGATAGTTCGCAAAATCTTTTAACTGCAACCCCTGTCGGGGGATTGTCTTATGCTCCGGGACGAATCGGCAGTGCGCTGAATATTGATTCTTCAAGCGCATCCAAGCAATACGTCAACTTGGGAAAACCAGATCAACTTCAGTTTGGCACAGGAACCAGCTTTACCCTTGCTTTCTGGGTGAAATCGAATGGCGTTTCATCAGACCCTCCCATCATTTCCAATAAGGACTGGGACGGCGGCAGCAATGTTGGCTATGTCGTCGCTTTAAAGGATACGCGCTTGATATGGAACTACAATACGGACGGCGGTTCAAGAGCGGATGCCTCTATTCCTAACGTTGCGGACGGCGCTTGGCATCACATCGTGATTTCGCACGATCGGGCAACAGGACGCGTTGATTTTTATAAAGACGGAAACCCTGTAACGGTAGACATAACGAGTGGAAGTAATTATAACAACATTTCAAGCGCAGTAAATATTACGGGACGGACAGGCACGCTGGATTCTGGTCTGTCAACGATGATTGGCAATGATGGTACCGGCAATTATTCCGCCAATTTGACAGCTCGGCTTGATGATTTTCAGATTTTGCGAAAAGCTGTTACGGCGCAAGAAGTTTTAGATGCCTATAACGCCATTCCTCCCCGTGACCCTGAAAAATTCAATGGCGCTCTGAACTTGATAGGCGCCCAGCATACCGTTCAGGGTTCGCAATTTCACTACAACCTGGATCTTCGTACACCGGACATGAACAAAGTGATTGATAAAGCAGATGTTGAACTCGCGTATGACAGTCATTTATTTGAATTCGTCAGTGCGTCGCGCGCGACTTCCATTGACACTTCCGTGCCGGGAATCTTGAAGCTGAGCTTGCCTGGGGGGATCGTTTACAGCAACATCAATCCGCTTGAATTCAAGAATTCCAGAATTTCCGAGCTGATCTTCAAAGCGAAAGCTCCTTCAGGTCAAGGAACCATTGAAGTAAAGAATGCGGATTTCTATAACGGTACGGATAAAATAGAAATTGAATCTTTGAATAAGCCGGCTGCTACCGTTCAAATCCATTCCAAAGCGTCTGAAGATCTCAATAAGGACGGCCATGTGACGGTTGGGGATGTTGTTTTGGCCCAAGGCAACTCTGACGAGGTTTTACAAAAAATTGCCGACAAAGCCAAATTTACTCCTTATAAACGTGTTGTTGTCATTGGGATCGACGGTGGAGGCGTTTCGGTTTCGCCCAATGCGCCATATTGGGAAACTCCTAATTCCGTCAAAGTGGCAGTCGGAAGCCGCCTAAACATCCCGTCGATTAGAAACATCATTGACCATGGCGCTATCTCCTATACCGTCAAAACAACGCTGCCATCCAGTTCTTCGCCAAACTGGGGCGCGATGATATCCGGCGTTGATTACAGTAAACATAAGATTGGTAATGATATCAGCGAAGCTTATACCTATGATGAAGCTTCCCCTTATCCGACATTCTTTAAAAAAGTAAGATCAGCCATGCCTGAAACTAAGCTAGCTGCTTTTTTAACTTGGAACAACATTTTCACTGGTCATATTGAACCGTCTGTCGGTGTTGAGGACTACCCCTCGAATGATGAAGGCAATGCCGCTGCCTTCGCTCAGTATATAGCAGATGGGAAAGCTGCCGATGCATCCGTGATTTTCATACATTTGGATGATATGGATCATGAGGCGGGGCACATATACGGTTTTTATACGAAAAAATATTATGATCAATTAGCGAAAACCGACTTGAACGTAGGCGTAATTTACAATGCTTTGAAAGATAATCAACTGCTAGACGATACACTTATTTTAATGCTGCCTGATCATGGCGGAGGCACCGAAAATGCCAATCATACGTTAGGAAGCTCCACTTCGCACGGCCAAGACTCACCGCTGTCAACGACCACATTCATGGCGGCGAACGGAAGAACGGTAGCTGCGGATGTCGGGAAAGAGAAGCTTTTGCAAGGCGGCACAACCAAAGATTTGGCAGCGACTGTTCTCACCGCTCTAGGTATCGATCCTGCAATTGGGGATTCCAAGGTGATTGACGGGATGTTCATCCAGCAGAAAAATCAGCATAAGCCGGATGCTTCCAACTTGAAGTTAACCAAAGTCGTCTCTTCAACTACTCAGCAATTAAAAAGATATGAACTGTCCATCGGTGAGCTGAAATCGGACGCGAAAGCGATGGATCTTGACATCCAGACAAATGATTTGTCGGTCGTATCCGTGGAACCTGTTCAACCCGGCGTCAAGGTGCTGCGCAATGAAACGGCAAATGGCGTGACGAGAATCATTCTTTCCTCGGATACAGGCATTGTTGCCGATCAGCCCATTGTCAATATCCTTGTTGGATCGCAGGGAGCCAATCCCTCCGCAGCTCTTAAAGACGCCATGGTTGCCGATCCGCAGGCCAAAGAAACGATGCCGAACTTAACTAGTGCGGAAAAACAAGAAAGTGATATTCCGGTGACAAGCGTAGAAGTCACCCCTGCGAACCTATCGATATATGAAGGACAAACTGTAGAACTTTACGCCAAAGTGCTGCCTGCTACAGCGAGCAATCAGGCGGTGACATGGACCACAAGCGATTCTTCGGTCGCGGCACTTGAATCCAGAGGTGACAAGGCCGTTATTACTGGTATCAAACCAGGTACGGCAACAATCACGGCGACTGCAGCGGATGGAAACTTTACATCGCAAAGCACTGTCACTATACAAGCTAAACCAGTAGAAACGACATTATACTCTATCAAATTGGATGGGAAAACTTCACTGAATATCGGCCAGCAAGACCAAACCATCGTTCAGGCAACGTACAGTGATAACAGTGTGATTCAGCCTGTTTCCGGTATCGTTTTCAGCAGTACGGTTCCAACTGTAGCAACTGTTGATTCGCATGGTTTGGTAAGCGCGCTTGGGGTGGGGACGACAGTCATTGGAGCAACATATGGTGGATTGATGGGTCAGTATACGCTTACGGTCACTAGTTCCAAACCAGTAGAAACGACATTGTCTTCCATTAAAATGAACGGAAAAGCTTCATTGTATATAGGCCTACAGGATCAAACGACGGTTAAGGCGAAATACAGTGATAACAGCGAGACCCAACCTGTGTTCGGCATCACTTTCAGCAGCAGTGCCCCATTTGTGGCGTCCGTTAACTCGCAAGGTTTGGTAAGTGCGCTCGGGGTGGGGACGACAGTTATTGAAGCAACGTATGGCGGATTGATGGATCAATATACACTTACTGTAAATTCTTCATCGACAGAGCCAGACTACGAGCCTGCGCCAACCACGCCGCAAGAGCAGACTAAGCCTGCGGAACCTGCAAAACCGGTCGAACCGACAAAACCCGCGCTTCCAGAAGTATTTAATCCAGAACTTGTCAAGCTGGACACGCTGATCAAAAGCATGGAATCCAAAGTCAAAGAAGCGAAAAAGCAAAGCAACATCATTTCTTTCACAGATTTGCCTACTGCACATTGGGCAGGGAACCTCATTCACAAATTCGCAGCAATAGGTGTCGTTCAAGGGTATGAGAACGGAACTTTCGAGCCTGATGGCAAGGTGACGCGTGCAGAGTTTGCGACTCTCATTTCCCGCATATTCGAAATTAACGGTGAGCCTGTTCGCAGCCTGACACTGAATGATCTGAACACGCACTGGGCGAAAACAGTGATCGAAAAGCTAGCCAATCTCGGCATCTTGAACGGTTACGAAGATTCCTCATTCAAACCAGATGCAACGATTAGCCGTGCTGAGATGGTAGCTATCGTCAGCCGCATCGTAAACATACGCTCTGTTCAACAGGAAAGCACATCTAGCTTCGCCGATATTGCTAGCTCTTTTGCCGAGGAGCAAATCAAAGAAGCATCCAAAGCGGGAATCATTAGCGGATTAGGCGATGGCCAGTTCCATCCGAATAGTCCTGCGACCCGCGCCGAGGCGCTTACGGCTATCATGAATATCCTAAATCTTAATCCAGAAATTAAGCAGTTGTTGGACAGCTTGAAATAAGCGTTTCTGAGAATAGAGATAGTTTTGAAAAATACCCAGCTGATCAACGAGATCAGTAGGGTATTTTTATTTCTGAAATACCCGCTCACCCAAGCGCAGGATCAAGCTTTGCAATAAAAGCAGCAGCAGCTGTCGAAAGCGGCATATTGCGCAAAGTAATAATGCCGATTTTGGTTGATGGGATCGCAGCGTCCAAGTTTACTTCAAACAAACTGCCCTCGGCGAGTTCCTTCGCGACGAATTCCTTCGTGACGAAGGAGACGCCAAACCCGATCTTCGCGAATTCAATCAGCAGATCCACACTGCCCAGCTCGATCTCCGGCTCCAGCATGAGGCCATGGTCGCTGAATAGACGGGTGACGAATTTCCGCGAGGAGCTGTTGCTCGAAAATAAGATGATCGGGTATTTCAGCAGATCAGCAAGCGAGACCTTACCTAAAGCCAGTTCGCGGTATTTCGGTCCGGTCACGAAGCAATCTTGAATGGTAATGCCCTCACGGACTTGCATCTGCTCATCCAGAATAGGCGTCCTGACGATCCCGATATCGATTTTCCCTTCCTTTAATTGTTTTACAATTTCCGGTGTGGTGCCGTTTACCAGATTGATTTGCACATGTGGATACTGGTCGTGGAAAGACTCCAGGAAAGGAAGCAGGTAGTGCTTGCATAAGGAGTCGCTGCCGCCGATTTTGATTTCCCCGCTGGAAAAGGTGCGAAGTTCATGGAGTTTTTCTTCCGCGAGGGAAATGAAGTTGTACGCTTGCTCGATATAGGAAAATAAAATGGAACCTTCCTTGGTCAGTTCAACTCCTTTGGACGTGCGGGCAAATAATTGCAGCTTCAATTGATCTTCTAATAATTTAATGGAGTGAGAGACGCTGGGCTGGGTAATGAACAGCTCTTTGGCTGCTTTGGAAAGGCTTCCAGATTTGGCGGTCAAATAAAATACTTTGTACAACTCAAAATTAACCATATAGACACCTTCTATACCTAGTATCGAAACTATCAATTATTTGAATGGCTGATCTACTCTTATAATAAGGAGTAGATCCAGCAATTACAACTTAAATGATGGAGGCGAACTTCTTTTGAATCAAGCCACAGCCAGTTTAGAAACATTAAGCATAAATACGATCCGGACTTTGACGATCGACGCTGTTGAAAAAGCAGCGATGGGTCATCCCGGTATGCCGATGGGAGCAGCGCCTATGGCGTATGCGCTTTGGACGCAGCACTTGAAGCATAATCCGGCCAATCCCAAGTGGGTGGATCGCGATCGCTTCGTATTATCAGCGGGTCATGGCTCGATGCTGCTCTACAGCCTGCTGCATTTAAGCGGTTACGATGTGACGATTGAAGACATCAAGGAATTCCGCCAATGGGGAAGCCGGACACCAGGGCACCCAGAGTACGGGCATACAGCAGGCGTGGAAGCTACAACGGGACCTCTGGGCCAAGGTGTTGCCATGGCTGTAGGTATGGCGATGGCTGAAGCGCATCAAGCTTCTGTTTATAATAAACCGAGCTTTCCGATCGTTGATCATTACACCTATGCTATCTGCGGTGATGGTGATTTAATGGAAGGCGTTTCATCTGAGGCTGCCTCCCTGGCGGGGCATCTGAAATTGGGCAAATTAATCGTGCTCTACGATTCCAACGATATTTCACTTGACGGTGAATTGAATATGTCGTTCTCCGAGAATGTTAAGACGCGTATTGAATCCTACGGATGGCAATACTTACGTGTGGAAGAACAGAACAACGTCGAGGCGATTGCCGCTGCGATCGCCGAGGGCAAGGCGGATCTCGAGCGCCCAACGCTGATCGAGATCAAAACAACGATCGGCTATGGCAGTCCGAACAAAGCCGGCAAAGGCGGCCACGGCGGCACGCACGGCTCGCCGCTTGGCAAAGAAGAGCTGCTGCTGACGAAGCAGGCGCTCGGTTGGCCTTTGGAGCCGGACTTCTATGTGCCGGCTGAGGTTTACGCCCATTTCGCCCATTTCAAGCAGCTGGGCGGAGAAGCTCAAACTGCCTGGGAGCAGCTGTGGAACAGCTATCAGGCGGCGTATCCTGAGCTCGCGCAGCAATTCGAGCTCGCGAACAGCGGTGATCTTCCGGCCGATTGGAAGGCAGATATGCCGCGCTTTACCCCGGAGAGCGGCGCGATCTCGACGCGTACGGCATCCGGCAAAGTGATTAACGGCTTGGCGAAGCGGGTACCTTATCTTGTAGGCGGCTCTGCCGATCTGGCAAGCTCCAACTTCACCATGATTAATGACGCCGCGGCGTTTAGCAGCGCGGATTATAGCGGCCGCAACTTCTGGTTCGGCGTCCGTGAATTCGCCATGGGTGCAGCCTTGAACGGCATGCTGCTGCACGGCGGCGTGCGTGCCTTCGGCGGAACGTTCCTCGTGTTCAGCGACTATCTTCGTGGCGCGATTCGCTTGTCCGCGCTGATGAAGCTGCCGGTGGCGTACGTCTTCACGCACGACAGCATCGCTGTCGGCGAAGACGGCCCGACGCATCAGCCGATCGAGCAGATCCCATCCCTGCGGATGATTCCGGATGTGACGTTGTTCCGTCCTGCGGACGCGAACGAAACAGCTGCCGCTTGGCAGTACGTCCTCGAGGCGAAGGAAGGTCCTTTCGTATTCGCGCTTTCGCGCCAGAACCTGCCAGTGCTGCCGGGCACGGATACGCTTGCTTTTGACCATATTCATCAAGGGGCCTATGTGTTGTCCGATGTGGCTGCTGGCGAAACCATCGCTGTTCAGCTTATCGCGACAGGTTCTGAAGTAAGCCTTGCACTTGACGTGAAGAAGCAGTTGGCGCAAGATGGTATTGGGGCTCGTGTGATTTCGATGCCAAGCCGTGAACTGTTCGAGCAGCAGCCTGAAGAAGTGCGAAATGCCGTACTGTTACCGAATGTACAGGCGAATGTCGTTCTGGAGATGGCTTATCCTGCTGGTTGGGAAGAAATTACGGGCGGCAGCGGCTTCGTTGTCGGGATTCGTAAGTTCGGGGCATCGGCCAAAGCGGATCGTGTGATTCGTGAATATGGCTTTACCGCAGAAGCAATCGTACAACAAATCAGACAGAAGTATTTCCAATAAGAACCCAACAGGGGAGAAAAGGTAGGGATACAGGATGAAATTGTTTATCGACACAGCCAATGTAGAAGAAATTCGTAAAGCGCACGCGTTAGGCGTAGTTGCGGGGGTTACGACTAATCCTTCACTGATTGCCAAAGAGGGAAGAGACTTTTTTGAAACTGTCAAAGAAATCATCTCCATCGTAGGCGATGTACCAATCAGTGCAGAAGTCGTTTCCTTGAAAGCGGACGAAATGGTAGAGCAAGGCAAGAAGCTCGCTAAGCTTAGCCCGAATGTTGTGATCAAGCTTCCAATGACATTAGATGGCCTGCAAGCAACAAGCGTTTTCCGTTCACTGGGCATCCCAACGAATGTAACGCTGATCTTCAGTTCGACACAAGCTTTGTTGGCTGCTCGTGCGGGTGCTACGTATGTATCGCCGTTTATCGGCCGTTTGGACGATATCAACCAAGTGGGGATGAATCTGATCAAAGAGATCAGCCAAATTTTCCAAGTACACGGGATTAAATCCGAAATTATCTCTGCCAGCGTTCGTCACTCTGCGCACGTGATTGAGGCTGCACTTGCAGGGTCGCATATTGCTACTGTGCCATATAAAGTAATCGAGTCTATGAGCAAACATCCGCTGACTGATGCTGGTATTGAGAAGTTCCTAGCCGATTGGGAAGGCGCGAATCAAGAGAAGTTCTAAGGAGATTTCAGAGCATGATTATCAGCAATGTGGAGCATTTTGAAGCGGAGCGCCATTTATGGCCTGCGGCCATTCAAAGGGGTATCGACTACATTTTAAATCGCAAGTTAGGTGAGGCAGTGCTTGGGAGATACGATCTCGAAGGTGAGAAAGGTGTCCTGATGTATGCCAATGTGCAAGAGTCTGTTACTCGTCCTTCCTTGGAGCAGGTGCCGGAATCTCATGCCGTCTATACAGATATTCAATTCTTGGTAAGCGGGGAAGAGAAAATTTGTTTCTACAAGCTTCATCCCGGTGCCAAAGTGGTTGATAACAAGTTCGAGACGCACGATATCGCTTTCTATGAATCTGATCCTGCTGAGCAGGAAACAGAAATCTTGTTAAAGCCTGGCATGTTTGCTGTCTGCTTTCCTTCGGATATTCACAGACCGAACTGCGTGATAAATGAAAGCCAAACGATAAAGAAAATCGTGGTTAAGGTTCATAAGGATCTTTTATAGATGTTAATGTTGGGAAAACTTCTCTGGGTCATGTTGATGACCTCAGGGAAGTTTTTTTGTTGTAATCAAAGAATAGGTTTGGGGGACAGATCCCTTATTTCGCGTGAATCCGCCTATTTCGGGGGCGAAACTGCGAAATAGAGGAACAGAGTTCCGCATGAGGTCCAAATAGAGCGGTTATTGCCAGAATAGAGGAACGACGTTCCCTCTGGAGTGGATTTGTTACTGGTGGTGGAGCTAATTAGATGGTTGGGAGAACGAGGAGAGTAGCTGTAAGGAAAAGTAGCTGTTAGTTGGGCGGGAGCGGCAGCCATCTGTGGTTAGAGGAACTACGATCCGCTATATGTGGTAAATCGGCCGATGTGCGCATCCATGCGGAACTACGATCCGCTATCTCGCGCGAATCCGCCCGTTTCGGGGGCGAAACAGCGAAATAGAGGAACAGAGTTCCGTTTGAGGTCAATTTAGCGTGGTTTTTGCCAAAATAGAGGAACGACGTTCCCTCTGGAGTGGAATTGTTACTGGTGGTGAAGCTAATTAGATGGTTGGAAGAACGCGGAGAGTAGCGGTAAGGAAAAGTAGCTGATTAGTTGAGCGGGGGCGGCAGCCGTCAGTAGTTAAAGGAACTACGATCCGCTATATGTGGTAAATCGGTCGATGTGCGCATCCAAGCGGAACTGGGATCCGCTATTTCGCGTGAATCTTCCCATTTCGGGGGCAAAACTGCG
This sequence comes from Paenibacillus sp. HWE-109, assembly GCF_022163125.1. NCBI lineage: Bacteria > Bacillati > Bacillota > Bacilli > Caryophanales > Paenibacillaceae > Paenibacillus > Paenibacillus sp. HWE-109. The sequence continues at coordinate 8,898,084 of NZ_CP091881.1, forward strand.
AAATAGAGGAACAGAGTTCCGCATGAGGTCCAAATAGCGCGGTTATTGCCAGAATAGAGGAACGACGTTCCTTCTGGAGTGGATTTGTTACTGGTGGTGGAGTTTATTGGATGGTTGGGAGAACGCGGAGAGTAGCTGTAAGGAAAAGTAGCTGATTAGTTGGGCGGGAGCGGCAGCCGTCAGTGGTTAGAGGAACTACGATCCGCTATATGTGGCAAATTGGCCGATGTGCGCATCCATGCGGAACTACGATCCGCTATCTCGCACGAATCCGCCCGTTTCGGGGGCGAAACAGCGAAATAGAGGAACAGAGTTCCGTTTGAGGTCAATTTAGCGTGTTTTTTGCCAAAATAGAGGAACGACGTTCCCTCTGGAGTGGAATTGTTACTGGTGGTGGAGCTAATTAGATGGTTGGGAGAACGCGGAGAGTAGCTGTAAGGAAAAGTAGCTGATTAGTTGGGCGGGAGCGGCAGCCGTCAGTAGTTAAAGGAACTACGATCCGCTATATGTGGTAAATCGGCTGATGTGCGCATCCAAACGGAACTGGGATCCCCTATTTCGCGTGAATCCGCCCATTTCGGGGGCGAAACTGCGAAATAGAGGAACAGAGTTCCGCATGAGGTCCAAATAGCGCGGTTATTGCCAGAATAGAGGAACGACGTTCCCTCTGGAGTGGATTTGTTACTGGTGGTGAAGCTAATTAGATGGTTGGGAGAACGAGGAGAGTAACTGTAAGGAAAAGTAAAATACATAGTATTTGACAAGGTAAACGTAATATATGTCATCGTCAAAGAGGTGGACACTACGTATAATTTGCAGTAGGAGCCATTCAAAATTATGAATATAACCCAGAAAATAGAAGGAGGTGAGAGGAAAACGGGGGCGTTGGTTGTTAAGAAGAAAGCGCATTCTTAGGGGAAGGAGGGTTTTGACTGAGCGAACAGGTACGTCAGTAGTGGAAATATCATGAACTTCATACTAATCAACTTGGAGGTGCGAGGCATGTCAATCCGCAAAATTTCATGGAAAAGCAAACATGTACTTATTTGTACGCTAATCGCAATTATTCTCTTAACGCAATTCGTTGCTTACGGTCAGTCTTCAGCAGCCACGAACTTGGCTTCAGGCAAAGCCGCTACGGCAAGCGGATACAATCAAACGTATGTAGCCGGAAATGTGACGGATAGCAATCAGGCGACTTATTGGGAAAGCGCTAATAACGCCTTTCCACAATGGATTCGCGTTGATTTGGCAAGTGCAAGCACGGTAACCCAGCTTGTTTTGAAGCTTCCAACTTCCAATTGGGGATCGCGGACACAAACCCTCTCCGTTTTGGGCAGTACAGACGATGTGAACTATACAACTATTCAAGCTTCACAAACGTATACTTTCGATGCGAACAGCGCAAATACGGTGACGATTAATTTGACTAGTTCGACGGCTCGCTATATTAAGTTAAACTTTACGGCGAACTCCGCTTGGCCTGCGGCACAATTGTCTGAACTCGAAGTGTATGGAACAACAGCTTCTACTCCGACACCGACAGCTACGCCAACTGCGACACCTACGACGACACCAACTCCGACACCAACTGCAACACCAACTGCAACACCAACGCCTACACCGGGAAATGGCACTAACTTGGCTCTCGGCAAAACGATTAGCGGATCGTCCTCCATCTTTACTTTCATACCAACGAATGCCAATGACGGCAGTGTCACAACTTACTGGGAAGGAAATGCGAACAGTTATCCGAATACGCTGGCTGTAAGTTTAGGAGCGAATGCGAATGTCACTTCCATCGTTTTAAAATTAAATCCGGATTCGGCTTGGGCGACACGGACACAAACGATCCAAGTGCTTGGACACGATCAGTATTCGGCGAATTTTACGAACTTAGTGGCTGCTGCCGTATATACGTTTAATCCAGCCAACGGCAATACAGTGACGATTCCAGTCACAGCTACTGTCAGTGATGTACAATTGAAGATCACGACGAATTCCGGTTCAACAGGCGGACAAATTGCTGAATTTCAAGTTATCGGCACACCAGCGCCTAACCCTGATTTAAGTATTACAGCTACGACGTGGACACCGGGTTCTCCCATTGAAACCGACGCGATTACTTTAACCTCGACCGTCCAAAATATCGGTACAGCGGGCTCGGCAGCGACAAACGTGAATTTCTACTTAGGAACGACAGCGGTCGGTTCAGCGCCAGTTGGCGCATTAGCAGCGGGAGCATCGGCGAATGTCTCCGTGAACATTGGCGCCAAGGATGCCGGAACGTATACCGTGACATCCAAGGTAGATGAAGCCAATGCCGTGATCGAACAGAATGAAGCGAACAATAGCTTCACGAGCGCTTCGTCCTTGACTGTCAATCAAGTTTCCAGCTCTGATCTCATCGCTTCTTCAATAAGCTGGTCCCCTAGCAACCCATCTGCGGGCAACACGGTCAGCTTCTCGGCAGCGATTAAGAATCAAGGAATCGCAGCCTCTGCAAGCGGAGCCCACACAGTAACCTTAACGCTTACGGACGCCACGACCAACGCAGTTGTCAAAACAGCAACGGGCACCTACAGTGGTGTGATTGCTAGCGGCGCAACGACAAGCGTCATAAACCTGGGTACATGGACAGCTGTGAACGGGAAATACAATCTCAAGATTCAAGTTGCTGTTGATGGCAACGAGTTGGCCGTGAAACAAGCCAATAACCTTACGACCCAATCCTTTTTCGTCGGACGCGGGGCTAATATGCCTTATGATATGTACGAAGCCGAAGATGGCGTCATTGGCGGAGGTGCGGCCATTGTTGGTCCGAACCGTACGATCGGCGACTTGGCTGGTGAAGCTTCAGGCCGCAAAGCGGTCACGCTGAATACAACTGGCAGCTATGTGCAATTCACTACAAAAGCGAGTACCAATACGCTAGTTACACGCTTCTCCATACCGGATGCAGCGGGCGGTGATGGCCAATCGAACACATTGAATATTTATGTGAACGGTGTGTTCACCAAAGCGATCAACCTAACATCCAAGTATGCCTGGTTGTATGGCTCCGAAACATCGCCTGGCAATTCACCTGGCAGCGGAGCACCGCGACATATTTACGATGAGGCGAATATCATGTTTGATACCACGATCCCGGCTGGCAGTACCATCAAGCTGCAGAAGGATGCGGCGAATACAACCAATTATGCCATCGACTTTATCAATCTGGAACAGGTAGCGCCGATTGCTAACCCAGATCCGGCTAAGTATGTCACACCTGCAGGCTTCACCCACCAGGATGTGCAAAATGCTTTGAACCAAGTCCGCATGGACACAACAGGCAATTTGGTTGGGGTTTATCTGCCAACAGGCAACTATGAAACGTCCAATAAATTTCAAGTATATGGAAAATCTATTAAAGTCATTGGCGCAGGCCCATGGTATACGCGATTTATCGCGCCGCAGGGGCAATCCAATACCGACATTGGCTTCTCTGTAACATCGACAGCGAATGGATCAACGTTTGCCAACTTTGCTTACTTTGGCAATTACACTTCGCGGATTGATGGCCCTGGCAAAGTATTTGATCTGTCCAATGTTGGCAACATGACGATCGACAACATTTGGGTTGAGCATCAAGTATGCTTCTTCTGGGGGGCCAACACCGACTACATGACAATCAAAAACTCGCGGATTCGCGATACGTTCGCAGATGGTGTAAACATGACGAATGGAAGCACCAATAATCTCGTTACCAACATCGAAGCACGTTCCACGGGCGATGACAGCTTTGCCTTATTCTCGGCGATTGATGCTGGCGGGGCTGACGAGAAGGATAATATTTTCGAAAATCTAACGTCACTGCTTACTTGGCGCGCAGCCGGTCTTGCCGTCTATGGCGGCTATGGCAATACGTTCCGAAACATTTATATTGCCGATACGTTGTGCTACTCAGGCATCACGATCAGCTCGTTGGATTTCGGTTATCCAATGAACGGATTCGGCGCTTCGCCAACAACCAATTTACAAAATATTTCGATCGTGCGCGCTGGCGGCCACTTCTGGGGTTCACAAACGTTCCCGGCGATCTGGGTATTCTCAGCGTCCAAGGTATTCCAAGGCATTCGCGTAAGCGACGTGGATATCATTGATCCTACTTATCACGGCATCATGTTCCAGACGAATTACAGTGGAAGCACGCCGCAAAATCCAGTGACAGATACGATATTTACGAATGTTTCAATCTCAGGCGCTCAAAAGAGCGGGGATGCTTTCGATGCCAAATCCGGGGTTGCCATCTGGGCTAACGATATGCCGGAAGCGGGGCAAGGTCCTGCTGTAGGCTCAGCGGTATTCAACCATTTGACGCTAACGAACAATGTGACGAATATTAAGAATACAACATCGACGTTCACCATTACTGTTAACCCGTAAATTGACAAAGCCGCTTCTCTTGCCATCAGGGCAGGAGAGGCGGCTTTGTTGTGTTCTGTGGAGCTGTTTATGCTTTGCTCGGCATCATTCTCGCTTTACGCCAGTTGCCGAATTGATAGTATAGTACATTCAGAATGACGGCTACCGTGAAGCTGATCGGGAAACTCCACCAAATCACATCGAATCCGTACGAGTGTGCCAAGACTGTGGCAAGCGGGATACGCACAATCAACAGCGCTATGAAAGACACGATCAGCGGGAATATCACCGCGCCTGCGGAACGGACTACGCCCGCAACGACGTTGAAAATACCGAAAATTACGAATGACCAGAGCGTAATATTGTTGATGTGAACGCCGATGTCTATCGCTTTGCCATCTGTAGGAAGGAAGAGCCCTACGACCTGACGGTTGAACAGATGAAGGAAGACGACGATAATCCCTGTCATGATGATATTCATGCCAACGCCAGACCATGTGATGCGGGTTACTCGATCCCATTTGCCAGCACCGATGTTTTGCGCGGCCATGGAGGTGACAGCACCGCCAATCGCCATAGCGGGCATTTGCACATAGCTGGAGATTTGGGTTGCGACACCGAACGCAGCCGTTGATTCCGAGCCGAAGGAGTTAACTAAATGAATGAGAATCAGGTTGCTTAGTGAGACTACAACCATATTCAACCCCATGGGCAATCCTTTTTGAAATAACGCACGAATAATGGACAAGTTCAAGCGAAGCAAGTGTGTGTCTGTTTTCGTGATTCGCAGAAAATATTTCTTTTGATACAAGTACAACAGCAGCATAACGAAGCTGATAAGCTGGGCGATAAATGTCGCGACGGCTGAGCCGGCGATGCCCATTTTGGGAAATGGACCCATGCCTTCAATCAGCAGTGGATTGAGAATAACGTCCAAGATGGCGGAGAGCAGTAAGAAATAAAAGGGCGTTTTGGCATCCCCGGAGCCGCGCAAAATCGCCATAATGAGGTTGAACCCAAACATAAACGGAACACCTGCAAAGATAATGCGTGTGTAGGTTACTGCAAGATCCTTCACATCGGCAGGTGTATTCATCCAATCGAGAATTGTGGAGGAGAACAGCAGTCCTACCAAGGCGACGATCAAGGATAAAGTAAAGAAGAAGACGGCGCTGGTCCCGACGACTTTCTTCGCTTCATCGACCTTTTTGGCGCCGAGGTTCTGGCCAATCATAATGACCGCGGCCATCGCGAATCCGAATATCGCACTGATCAGAAAGAACATGATCAGGTTCGCATTGGAGGTAGCGGCTAGTCCGCCTTCACCTAAGTACTTGCCTATCCAAATAGCATTGATGGATCCATTTAGGGTCTGCAGGACGTTGCCGAACAGGATAGGCAGTGAAAATAAAAACAGGGTTTTGGCAATCGGACCTTCCGTTAACGAAGGCCGAACCTTTTGTGCGGCAGTTCCACTCATGTCGTTCTCCTTATCCTAACTAGCAAAATAACAATCCACCGTTATTATACCAGTTTCATCCGACATGCTGAAACTCTCTATTTTCGAATGCGACGATCGAACAAGAAAGGGCCGAATGGGATGAATGCGGCAAGAAAAGCAAGCAGCACGCGCAGCATGGACCAGCGATGAAGGAAGGTTACCCATGCGAGAGACAGCAGATACAGGACGAATAAAGCGCCGTGGGCCATCCCGACGAAGAGGACGGCTTGCGGTGTATGGAAGAAGTATTTGAGCGGCATGGCAATGAGCAGCAAAACAAGGAAGGATGTTCCTTCCGCCCATCCAACATAGCGTAGTAGATTTAATGATCGTTGTAACATGTAAGCAACTCCTTACTTAGTCTAAATTCCTCTGTAGTGTAAGGAAGAATTATGAATGGAATATGAACATTATGTTTCAATTGGACACAACCTATTTTTTCTAGTACGATGTTACTAGTAAGCTATTATTCTGCTGATAGAGCAGCTTCATACAGGTAGGAGGAATTCACATGCTACGTCTTGGTGAGAAAATTATCGTTATTGCCGATAGTTTAGAACAAAATCTGCCGATCGGCGGATATGGATATATTATTGCTTACGACAGAAATAACGATAATATCTTCGATTACGTTGTTCGTGTTCCCAAAGATAATAAACACTATTATGTACCTGCTTCGGATATTGAGCTTGAAGAAGTGATTCTTCATCAGGAAGCCGACCTTGTCGAGCGGGAAGCATTGATAGATTTCGCATTAGCCACGAAAAATGAGGAGTTGTTTCGGAGAATTATGAACGGCGACCCTAGTGAAGAGTCAGATATTGAACGAGATAAAGAAGTTCAGTCCACCGAAGATTTCATTAAGCAAATCGGCCTGAAGGCGTGGATCTAAATACAAGGGAATAAGGTGGGACAGGGTAATTACCTGTTCCACCTTTTTTTGTTGTTGATATTAGGAAGAAATGGTGGTACATTAATATCCGAACACAAAACTAAATTGGTATTTTAGTTCTGAGAGGTGAGGGAATGGATCCTAAGAAAATTCTGATTATGGAATCAGCGAAGAAATCTTTTGCGCTTTTTGGATACAAAGGCACGACGATGGATCAAATTGCTAAAATTGCGGGCGTCGGTAAAGCGACGATTTATACGTTTTTTGCCAATAAAGAAGAACTTCTTCATGAAATTATTCAGTCTTTGATTGCCGAGATGAAAGCTGTTGCGGAGAAAGCGATTGTTGAAGGAGAGACGACCTTTGAGAAAATTCATGGAGCGCTTTACGGCATCCTCGTTTTTCGCAAAGAACATGAACTGCTTATTCAACTAGCCCATGAGGTTCAGCAATTCGGCAGTCCGATCACGCTGGACGCGATGGCAAGTATTGAGACTGAAGTCATACAGTTCATGACGGAGCATATGCAGCGCGCCATACATAACGGTTCGATGAAAAACTGTGATCCGAAGATGACGGCTTTCATTTTATTCAAGTTGTACGTGGCTTTGGTTTTTGACTGGGAAAAGCAGAACGAGCCATTAACCGATGAGAAAATTTTGAATCTGCTGCAAATTTATTTTGGTAATTTCATTCTTTCTTAGTTTTTTTTATTTCATATTATGCGGAGGGTTATTCATGCGATTTATTCGACCAATGGTTTATTCGGCGATGGCAGTTGTCATCGGAACGAGTGCATTTCTTTTAACATCCAAACAGGCAGTCAGCCAAACAGATGCTGTTAATCAACTGCATCCAACTGCTTATATTGAAACGAATGAAGTGAGCGCCAGCTTCAAGGTAGGCGGAAGAGTGACTGAAATTTTGGTCAAAGAAGGCGACAGCGTGAAGAAGGGGCAAGTACTTGCCCGTTTGCAAAGCACAGAGATCGAAGCCAAAGTGCAGCAGGCCAAGGCCGCGGTTGCGCTAGCGCAGGGGAAAATCGCCGAAGCAGAGGGCGCGACAGCGACTGCGGAAGCGAAGAAGCAGCAGGGCATCGCCGGCGTGAATGTCACCGTGGATACCGCTGAACAGCAAATCGCGCAAGCGCAGGCTGCTGTCAGTGCGGCACAAGCCAAGGTCGACGGACTTCACAACGGGGCGCGTCCGGAAGAGAAGAAGCAAGCGGAGATTCAGTTCCAGGCAGCATCGGAGGTTTATGCCATTGCTGAACAGAACCTGAATCGGATGAATGCGATGCTCGCACAAGGTCTCGTCGCACAAGCGGACGTGGACAAAGTGAAGGTGAGCTTCGAGGAAGCGAAGACGAAGCGGGACTTGGCCCAGCAGCAGCTGAACATGGCCAATCAAGGACCGCGCGAAGAAGAGATTCGCGGAGCGGAAGCCCTGCTCGCCCAAGCGCAGGCTACGCTCAAGCTTGCAGAAGCGAACCGTGGCACGGTGCAGGTTCGCCAAGGCGATGTTGCCGCAGCGGATGCGGCGGTGCAGCAAGCCCAGGGCGCGATTAAATCCGCGCAATCCGGTGAACTGCAAGCGAAGGCTGCTCAGTTGGAAGCCGAGACGTACCTCAGCTACACAGATCTGGTTGCTCCAACAGACGGTGTTGTACTGTACCAATCTGCTCAAGTCGGCGAGCTTGTTGGCTCTGGGTTCCCTGTGTTCTCGGTGGAGTCGACTGAGCAGCGCTGGGCTAAGTTCTACATGCCGGAGACTTCCGTTGCTGGCCTTAAAGTTGGCAACAAAATCAACATGACCATGCTGTCGACAGGCGAGAAAGTGGAGGGTACCGTTACAACCGTAGCGGCAGCACCTGATTTTGCCATAAAGAAAGCTACGCAAACCTCAGGTGAGACGGACATCCGTTCGTTTGGGATCAAAATCGAATTAAACCAACTGCCAGACACAGCAACAACCGGGATGACGCTGCAATGGATCGGTAAAACGGAAGGATGATGAAGGAGATGGATCTTCGGATTGGCAAGCTGATTACAGAAGAATGGATGCACATTCTGAAGGACCGACGTCTTTTTCTGATCTTGTTCTTCGTTCCGATCATGTACACCGTGCTGTTTGGCTCGATATATGTCCATCACAAAGTAACCGAAATGGCTACTGTCGTGATTGATGAAGACCAAAGTCCGCTAAGTCGTCAAGTGATTCAAGCCTTCGAGCAGAGTGAAACATTCCAGATTAAGAAGGAATATCATTCGGAGGAAGAAGTGAAGCGGGCGCTGGAAACGGGAGAAGCCAAAGTAGGCTTAATTATCCCGTCCAATTTCGAAGCGAAGCTCAAGCATGGCGAATCCCTGCCGCTGCTTACGCTGATCGATGGCAGCAACATGATGATTTCGAACTCAGCGACCAAAGGCGCGAACGAAGTAATCACAACATTCAGCATGGGGTACTCCCAGAAGAAATTACAGCTTCAGCAAGGACTTCAGAATGAGCAAGTGATGAACACCCTGTCCCCGATTCCATATCGCTATCGGATTATGTACAATTCAACTTTTAACTATAGTGATTTTATGCTCTATGGTTTGGTTGGAGCGATTTTGCAGCAAGTTTTGTTCTTAGGCATAGCGTTGACAATCACCAGGGAAAAAGATGCCGGAACGTGGCAGCGGTTCGAAGCTTGGAAACGGAATCCATGGCGCATCGCCTATGCGAAAACCGCACCCTATTTCTTGATTAATCTATTTAACACATCGGTGACGTTCGTCATTGCTCTGTATGCGTTCGGCGCGCCAATGAGCGGCAGCCTGCTGGTCGGCTTGGCGATTATTCTCAGCTTTACCTTCGCCGTCAGCGGGATCGGTTATTTGATCAGCTTATTCTCTTCGAACCAGCTGGGGGCGACACAGACGGCGATGTTAATTGCTGTTCCGTCCTTTATGCTTTCGGGTTTCACATGGCCGTTTGAGGCTATGCCCAAAGCGCTTCAAGTGTTCGGTCATATGCTTCCGCTCACGTATTTCCTGGACGGCGTTCGTAATGTTTTCGTCAAAGGCAATGATTTTGCCGTCATTAGGCACGATTGCCTGTCACTTATTTTAACTGGAGCCATCACCTATTTTGCAGCCATGTTGTTAACGCGCTTTGTGGTCTTTTCCAAAAAGAAAGAGAAGGATGCCGCCATCAGTACGAAGCCCACACAACCTGCGCTGACCAACGGATCGAACATATCGGCATAACCATCAAGGAAGGAAGCGATTTTTTTGAAAAAAACGCTCATCAGCTTATCAGCAGCCCTGTTACTCCTTTCCAGCACGCAAGCCATTAGCTATGCGGACACGGTGCAAGACCCTAATCAAAATGTCTATGTGAATGTGGATGTCCTGGATACTGTGTCTGCCATCGACTTAACGTATGTCCTGGATAAAGCTTTGAAAGATTCCCACAATCTAGCGCTGCTTACATTGAAATATGCCGCCCAAGGCAGCAAAAAAGCCGACCTGGAATCACAAATGGACACGATGGGTTCGGCCTCTTTTACACCGGGTCATTTGCCGAGTACAGTGGCAGAGGTTACGAATACGGGAAATCCGCTCTTGCCGAATTTGACAGATCCAATCGATATTGCCTGGACCGTGACGCAGAATAATGTCATGAACCAGATGATGCAGGGAATGGGCGCCCTGGCCGGCGGGATGAACACGATCATTTCTGCGCAGCGGGCGCAAATGAAGACAGCAGCGCATCAGCTGGGGACTGATCAACGGAACTCACTGCTGCAAACGGATGAGGCCAAGGCGGGAATTCGCCTTCAGACGATTGCGCAATATGTGCAATTGCTAGGTCAGAAAAAGCAACTGGATTTTATGAACGACTATACTGCGGTTATGGAAAAAGATTTGCTTCGGGCAACGCTCTTTGCCCAGCAAGGCTTGGCATCAGCAGATGATGTGCAAACCGTCCAAAAGGCCATTAATAAGCAAAAGGACGATATAGCAACACTGCTTAACAACTATCGTTTGGGACTTGTTCAGCTATCTACAGATATTGGAATTTCCTATGATCCTAATCTGGTCATCCAAGATATCCCTAACATTTCACTTGACCCGATCACGGAAACGGATACGACCAGCCTGCTCAAAACGTCCTACCAAATGAAATCTTCCGGCAATAACATGGATGAAGCCGTTTGGGAGACGGGGCATACAGTCACTCAGAATACTTACGGAGACACGTATTTAGGTGTTAATTTGGCAATCAACGGGCAGAAGAACGAGCAAACAAAGCTCGAATTAACGAAGAAAATTCAAACGACCTATCATGATGCCACAAATGCCTATCAAGCCGTTCTTACCGAGCAGCGAAACGTAACGGATATTCAGGCTGATCTGGCGAAAATGAAATTCCGTTATGACGTCGGCGTTCTCGCCAAGCATGATCTGAATAAATTTCAGCTGAAAGTTCAGCAGAATGAAACGACCTTAACAGCTGCCAAGCTGAAATATTACGTGTTAAAAGAAAAAGCCAAGGCGATGGACACAGGCTTTATTCAATAGTTAATTGCCAACCACAGTTCTGAGTGACGGGTCAAAGCCTGCACGGAAAAGGAACTGTGGTTTTTTCTGGATTGAGTTCGCAAAATTTCTGGGATATAATGAAAAGAATGACTAAATGCTGATACAAGGGGTGTAGAAAACTTGAGCATAACCAAAACAGATGTCGATCACGTCGCGAAGTTGGCTAGACTCGATTTAAGTGATACGGAGAAAGAGCTATTTACGGAACAGTTGAATGCGATTTTAAAATATGCCGAACAGTTGAATGGACTGAATACGGAAGGTGTCGTTCCGACAAGTCATGCGATGCCCATGGTGAACGTCATGCGTGAAGATGTCACGGCGCCATCGCTGCCGATTGAGAAGGTTTTACTGAACGCCCCCGATCATGAAGACGGGCAATTCAAAGTTCCGGCTGTTTTAGAATAGAGAACCAGATGAAAGGGAGTGCCTGTCGTTGTCTTTGTTTGATCTAAACCTACAACAAATTCACGCGAAGCTTCAAGGCAAAGAATTGAAAGTTGCCGATCTCGTGGATCAATCCTATACAAGAATTCAGCAAGTAGAAAGCAAAGTTCGCGCTTTCCTTACCTTAGATGAAGAAAATGCCCGCTTAACGGCTGCCAAATTGGACGAGCAGTTCGCAAACAGTGCGACTACGAGCGATCTATTCGGATTGCCGATCGGGATCAAGGATAACATGGTGACAGAAGGATTGCGCACAACTTGTGCGAGCAAATTCCTGTCCAACTATAATCCAATCTACGACGCTACTGTCGTCACCAAGCTCAAAGAAGCTCAAACCGTCACGATCGGCAAGCTCAATATGGATGAATTCGCCATGGGCGGCTCCAACGAGAACTCCGCTTACCATCCATCCCACAATCCGTGGAACACGGATTATGTGCCCGGCGGCTCCAGCGGCGGTTCCGCTGCTGCGGTTGCTGCAGGCGAAGTATACTTCGCGCTGGGCTCCGACACCGGCGGCTCGATTCGCCAACCGGCTGCTTACTGCGGCATCGTCGGTCTCAAGCCGACGTACGGACTTGTGTCCCGCTATGGCCTCGTCGCGTTCGCGTCTTCACTCGATCAGATCGGGCCGCTGACGAAGAACGTTGAAGACTCGGCCTACTTGCTGCAAGCCATCGCAGGCTATGACGCTAAGGATTCCACTTCTGCGAAAGTGGACATCCCTGATTACCTCAGCGCCTTGACCGGAGATATCAAAGGTCTGCGCATCGGGGTACCGAAGGAATACATGGGCAAGGGGATCGACCCGGCTGTCAAAGAGAAAGTGCTCGAAGCGCTCAAAGTGCTGGAAGGCTTAGGCGCTGTATGGGAAGAAGTCACGCTGCCGCATTCGGAATATGCCGTTGCTACCTATTACTTGCTCGCTTCGTCGGAAGCGTCCTCCAACCTTGCCCGCTTTGATGGCGTGCGTTACGGTGTGCGCTCCGACAATGCGAACAACTTGCTTGATCTTTACCATATGTCCCGCAGCGAAGGCTTTGGCCCTGAGGTCAAGCGCCGCATCATGCTGGGAACGTATGCGTTAAGCTCAGGTTACTATGATGCTTATTATTTGAAAGCACAACAAGTGCGTACGTTGATCAAGCAAGATTTTGATCAAGTATTCGAGAAATTCGATATCATCATCGGACCTACGGCTCCGACGCCGGCTTTCAAGATCGGCGAGCAAAGCAATGATCCGCTTACGATGTATTTGAACGATATCATGACCATTCCGGTCAGCTTGGCGGGTATTCCTGCGATTAGCGTACCTTGCGGTTTCGTGAACGAACTTCCGGTTGGCCTGCAAGTCATCGGCAAAGCGCTGGATGAAGCTACCCTTCTGCGTGTAGCCCACGCTTTTGAGCAGCATACAGATCACCACAAACAGCGCCCGCAATTGTAAGTTCACAGTTCATGAGTCACGAAGGAGGCATTCATTTTGTCGGCAACAGATACCCAATTTGAAACGGTCGTTGGTCTTGAAGTTCACGTTGAGCTTCATACCGCTTCCAAAATATTTTGCGGATGCGCAACCTCATTCGGAGCCCCTCCGAATACGAATACATGTCCGGTATGCCTTGGCCACCCGGGCGTTCTGCCTGTACTGAATCGTCAGGCGGTGGAATATGCGATGAAGGCCGCTATGGCGCTGAATTGCACGATTTCTACACATAGTAAATTTGACCGTAAAAACTACTTTTATCCGGATTCGCCGGATGCTTACCAAACATCGCAATATGATCAGCCGATCGGCTTGAACGGTTGGGTAGATATTGAAGTGAACGGTGTCAGCAAACGAATCGGTGTGACTCGCCTTCACTTAGAGGAAGATGCGGGGAAGCTAACGCACGTCGATGGCGGTTATGCCTCTCTGGTTGATCTCAATCGGGCGGGGACGCCGCTCATTGAGATAGTGTCTGAGCCTGATTTGCGGTCTCCTGAAGAAGCGCGTGCCTATTTGGAGAAAGTCAGAGCGATCATGATCTACTGTGATGTGTCCGACGTGAAAATGGAAGAAGGCTCGATGCGCTGCGATGCCAACGTCAGCTTGCGTCCTTTCGGGCAAGAGAAGTTCGGCACGAGAGCTGAGCTGAAGAACATGAACTCGTTCCGCGGCGTCCAAAAAGGACTCGAGTACGAGGAATTCCGCCAAGCGGAAATTCTCCGCAGCGGCGGCGAAGTGGATCAAGAAACGCGTCGCTGGGATGAAGCCCAAGGCAAGACAGTTGCGATGCGAGGCAAAGAAGATGCGCATGACTATCGCTATTTCCCTGATCCGGATCTCGTTAGCCTGTACATCGACGATGCTTGGAAAGCTAGTGTCAAAGCATCTATCCCGGAACTGCCGGACGCTCGCAAAGCGCGCTATAGCAGTGAATACGGACTGCCTAGCTATGATGCGGATGTCATCACTTCTTCAATGAAGCTCGCTAACTTCTTCGAAGAGAGCTTGCAGTACACACAGGATGCCAAAGCGGTCTCCAACTGGATCATGGGTGATTTGCTCGGCTATTTGAATGCGAACAGCCTTGAATTCGCCGATGTGAAAGTCACTGGCAAAGGCCTTGGCGAAATGATCGGCCTGATTGAGAAAGGCACTATTTCCAACAAGATTGCCAAGACTGTCTTCAAGGAAATGCTCGAATCCGGCAAAGAGCCGCAGAAGATCGTAGAAGAGCAAGGACTTGTACAAATCAGTGACGAGGGTGCCATCAAGGCCGTCGTTGAGCAGGTAGTGGCGAACAGTCCGCAATCCGTAGCTGATTTCAAAGCTGGCAAAGAGAAAGCCGTAGGCTTCCTTGTCGGGCAAGTCATGAAAGAAACCAAAGGCAAAGCCAACCCAGGTCTCGTCAATAAATTAATTGTGGAGTGCCTGAACAGCAAGTGATAAAGTATGAAGTGGTGATCCGATCCCAAGGACACCACTTTTTTTCAATTATAAGGAAAGTGGGGGACTCCCTATGACGATTCAACCTTTAGCCTTACAAACCAATGAGGAGATCCTGCGTCTGCTGTCCTTGCAAATGGCTTCTTATCGTGTGGAAGCAGAGTTGATCGGTTTCGAGGATATTCCGCCCTTGAAGGATGGCATTGATTCTATTCGCAAGGCGGGAGAAACCTTCTATGGTTATTTTGTGCAGGAAGAGAATGAGACTAGACTCGCAGGTGCCATTTCATTTTCGAGTGAGGGCTCGGTGATTACGATCTGCCGCATGATGGTGCACCCAAATTATTTCCGCAGAGGGATTGCTAGGTCACTTTTGCAACATATACTGAAACTACAAGAGGAAGAAGGGGCTGTTCTGTTCGTTGTGTCTACGGGGACGGCGAATTTACCGGCTGTTCAGCTCTATCAAAGCTTTGGCTTTGAGATGAAGCGGGTATTCACTGTGGCTCCAGGTGTCTGTTTAACAACGTTTGAACGTCCAGCAAGTGATTCTTAGATAGTTAGGAGTGATGGGAGCATGAGTAATCCATGGGTTATTGATCAGGTTCATATCACCATTCGGTTGGTACTCGCACTTCTGCTTGGCGGTTTAATTGGGTTCGAGCGCGAAGTCAGCAGTCATGCCGCGGGGCTTCGTACGCATATTCTGGTTTGTGTCGGCTCATCGCTCGTTATGCTGCTTTCCATGTATGGGTTCAGCGCTTTTGTCAACGAAGTTAATGTGCGTCTCGATCCTTCACGTCTTGCGGCCCAGGTCATTAGCGGTATCGGCTTTCTGGGGGCAGGCACAATCATGTTTAATGGAAGATCCATCACGGGCCTTACGACCGCTGCATCACTCTGGGTCGTTGCGGGAATAGGGCTTGCTGTAGGAGCGGGCTTTTATTATCCGGCTGTACTTGCCTGTTTCATGGTGCTTATCTCACTATGGATTCTAAACAAAGTAGAGCTTAAGTATTTTAACGGCAAAAAGATTCGGGTTCTCAAGATACAAGCGTCCGATCAACCAGGAACATTAGGCCTCATTACAACACTTCTGGGCAAACAAAACGTTGATATTCGTAAAATTACCTTGGAAGAGCATGAGGCGGCAGATAAACCTAATCAAGTGCTGATTACATTCCACGTAACCATTCCCAAGCCTTCGATTATCGTGACGGTGCTTGAAGGCATTAATCAAATTAAAGGGGTCACAGGCGTTACCATTGAAAAAAGTAAAAGTTGATTGAAGGGGTCCGTCGATAAGGAGCGTCTAAACTTTTGGACGAAATGAAAGGGGGAAGTCAGGCATGGACAATATGACGGATGAGCAGCTGATCGATCGGGTCCGTCAAGGTCATTCCGATGCTTATCGTGTATTGGTAGAGCGGCATAAGAACTACATCTATACAGTCGTTTACCGCATGGTAGGGCATAAGGAAACTGCCGAGGACTTAACCCAGGAAGTGTTCGTTAAGCTTTTTCGGTCCTTGGTTCATTTTCGCGGAGAGGCCAAATTTACAACATGGCTCTACCGCATGACGACGAATCTCGTGACGGACTTTCGGCGCTCGCAGAAACGGAAGCCTTATGAGGCCTTGCTTGACAAAATGAAAAGCTGGTTTACTGACAGCCGGGATCAGCCAGAAGAGATGGCGATTCGCAAGGATGATCAAGAGCGGATGCAGGCGCTTTTGGCCGAGCTTCCGGACAAGTACCGTTTGATTATGTATTTGTTTCATTATAAGCAACTTTCCTATCAGGAAATGTCCCAAGCTACGGGACTGCCAGTCAAAACGCTCGAAACTAGACTTTACCGGGGAAAAGCCATGCTGAAAGAAAAATGGTTGGAGGTGAACTCGCATGACGCCCAGACAACAGGAAGACCATCGGCTCACGCAATACCTAAATAAATTACTGGACGAAATGCCGTTAAGTGAACCGAGCTCTCATCTGACGGACCGTATCATGCGCGGTATGCAAGAGGAAGATAGAGTCTCTCTGGTTCCTAAGACGCCAATGCGCCAACAAGCGTATTGGATCAACGGTTCAATTGCCATTGCTGCAACAATCGTGCTCATTCAATCAGGCATCATTGGCAAAATAATGAATATCGATACTGGCATCATGCAGCTGACCACCTTTATTCAGCACCTATCCCAATAACAAACAACTTATCAATAGAATGGAGGCTTCTCTATGAACGTACCGCAGGAACATTCTCATATTCCCTCGTACTCAGATGACCCGAGTTACCCCCGCTATGCTCCTTATTATCCAATTGCTAAGAAGCGCAAATGGAAGGCGGGAATACTGTCGTTCATGGTTCCGGGAACTGGACACTTTTATCTAGGGCTTATGCAGCGTGGTTTATTCATCATGATGCTGCTCATCTTGGATATCTTCATCATCACTTCCCTTGCGAACCAAGCTGACCCAAGTGTTGCTGCAGTCACATTATTTGCTTTGTTTATTCCAGTCATTTACTTCTATAACCTGTTCGATGCGCTCCAAGCGACAGACCATGTCAATAACCGTTTGGAGCTAGGAGAGTTCTCCGGTTCTCAGGACATTGAATTCCACGATCCACTGCAGAAGTTGATCAAGGGTACCAACATGGGCGTCATTCTGGTCGCCGCGGGAGCTGTGTTTTTTCTGCTCAGCAACAAACCGATGTGGGTGACAGGGCTTTTTGATCTAATGGGCTCCTACCTTGGATCGGTTGTGCTCGTACTTGCTGGGATTGCGATGTACTTGCTTGATTCCCGCAAAAATAAATAAGTCGCAAAGCGGTCGATTGCCATAACCATCATTGACAAAAGTTAATTAACACACGTACAATGTAGTGTAAGGTTTTATTAACTAACATCAGGTGGTGAGTACTATGGCCGTACATTTAGAACAGGCATTGGCTAAATTGAAAACAACCGGTGTTCGGATGACGCCACAGCGGCATGCAATCCTCTCTTTTCTATTGGATTCCATGACTCATCCGACCGCAGATGACATCTACAGATCCCTTGAATCCAAATTTCCTAACATGAGCGTAGCGACTGTTTATAATAATCTCAAAGTATTTATTGAATCAGGACTCGTTCGAGAACTGACTTATGGAGACAGCTCGAGTCGTTTTGATGCGGATATGACGGACCATTATCATGCGGTTTGTGAAAGCTGCGGGAAGATTGCGGACTTTGAATATCCGCCTCTTCATGATATTGAGAACACCGCTGCAGGACAAACGGGCTTTCAAATTAGCGGCTACCGCCTAGAAGTTTATGGTGTTTGTCCGGACTGCACAGGGATTACCAAGCATTAACGTGCGCAGAATTCCTCAATAGCCGTTCCAATGATGTATAATGAAACGTGATCGTACTTCTTGTTATTGAAGAGGTAGGGGCACGTTTTTTTCTTTTTTTATATCCTACAAAGGAAGTGAAATTTTGCAGCTGACACCCATAGATCCACAGCCGAAACATAGAAAATCTTCCAAGAAATTTCTGCTGATATCTTCCCTATTCATTGGAATCCTTGCGGCAGGTGCCGCTACCTATCTATGGCAGGAACTTGCTCCTAACCGTACGAAAGTAGATCCGGACTATCACGAGATAAGCAAGCCGGTATTTTACCAAGGGAATTATTATAAAGAAAGTGCAATAGGTGCCAAAGAGGGGCTTAAATTACCTCTGGAGCTTATTCAGGAGTGGATGGATCCAACCATTCTATATGAGAAAAGCAGCGATTCGGTCATCATCACAACCAAAGAGAAAGTGCTTCGGCTCAAAACAACGGAGCTGTCGGCGTTCATGAATGAGAAGCCGATTACACTTTCTTTCCCTGTTGAGAAGAAGGGGGATCGCATCTATGTGCCGATTGAGCCGCTGCGTCAGCTGTATCCTTTTGATATCAGAGAATCAGAGGCAACGGGAGCCGTTCTTCTATATAAAAAAGGTGAGCTTCTCAAATGGGCAAAACATGTGGGGGAGGAACCCGCACAACTTCGCACCTTTGCATCCATCAAAGCGCCAATCGTCTCCGAGATCGCAAGCAATGAGCAGCTCATTATTTTAAGCGATGAGGGTGAATGGTACAAAGCTCAACAGTCAAGCGGGCCCATCGGCTATGTTCGCAAGAGTGATGTGCTGGATGATCATGAGGAAACCATTCCGTTGCAGGAAGAGACTTCCTCCTATGTGCCATGGAAGCCGCTTAACGGCAAGTTGAACATGACCTGGGAGCATGTCATAAGCAAAACGCCTGACACTTCCAAGTTTAGTGACATGCCTGGCCTTCAAGTGGTCAGTCCAACTTGGTTCTCTCTTGCTGACGGTGAGGGACGCATTAAGAACATCGCTGACGCTTCCTATGTCAAATGGGCGCAAACGCGCAATTATCAGGTCTGGGCGCTGTTTAGCAATGGATTTGAGGCTGACAGGACCTCTCAAGCGCTTTCCACGTACGATCGCCGTATGAAAATCATCAAGCAATTGCTTGGTTTCGCTCAGACGTACAAGCTGCAGGGCTTCAATATTGATTTTGAAAATGTTCATTTGAAAGACAAAGAAAACCTCGTGCAGTTTGTCCGCGAAATGACACCTTTTATGCATGAACAAGGATTGTCAGTTTCCATTGATGTAACACCCAAATCAACGAATGAGATGTGGTCCATGTTTTATGACCGGCCTGCTCTTGCTGAAGTCGTTGATTATATGATGGTGATGGCTTATGACGAATATTGGGCGTCAAGTCCCAAATCAGGGTCCGTTTCATCACTTCCATGGGCAGAGCGTTCGGTTGCGCAAATATTGAACGCAGATAAAGTTCCTCCATCTAAGCTTGTCCTAGGTGTTCCATTCTATACCCGGCAGTGGACGGAGGAAACTAAAAATGGGAAGACGACAGCGACTTCCAAAACCTTAACGATGGAAGCAGCCCAAACTATTATTAAAGACAAAAAACTGACCCCGACGTATCTGCCGGAAGCGGGGCAGAATTACGTGGAGTACAAAGAAGGCGATAAGCTCATTCGCATCTGGCTAGAAGATGAGACATCGATGAAGGCAAGGATCGATTTAGTGAAGAAGTACGATTTGGCTGGCGTGGCCTCCTGGCGCAGAGGGTTTGAGCAGGCTCCTATGTGGAAAGTGATTCAAGATGCATTGGTGCCAGCGAAGCCATAATAAAGAAAAAAGCCGCAACCTGATTGGGTTGCGGCTTTCTGTCGTCTATCAATGAGGCTTATGCTCATGCTCCCGATGAAGTTCATGTTCGGAAGCTTGTACGGCTGCGGCTGTTTCGTTCTCGGCTGTCGGTTCATATTGTGGATCAACTGTCAATATTGTTTTACAAAACATGCAGCGATCTGTTTTGCCCAGCATTTTCGTCCTTCTTCCACATTCCGGGCAATCAATAACTGTTGCAGATGTAGACAACATACCGGCCCAGAAGTAGATTCCCATGCTCACCATCATTGTTATCATTCCTAGGATCATGAAGACAACAGCGATGATGCGGCCAGCTTTCCCCCAATCAAAAACGATACCGGCCAAACCTATAATCATAAGCAGCATTCCACCCATAGTCAGGGCAAGACCCCATAAGCGAAATTCATTTACTTTACTTGATCTGAAACGCAATTCGTGTTCCTCCCCATCATTTAGCCATCATGTTTTGTGTGATTTGTCACAGAAATCAGCAGGAAACTTAGTCACCATTGTAGAAATAAGAGATAAACAATTATGGAGACAGGAGCTTTGGATACCCATGGGAATCGATAAAGAGCAGTTTTTGCTTAAGTTTCGAAATGACCAGCGGATCATAAGCGTCATGGCGGTTGATAATCCTAAGCAACTTCCCTCGCTGACAGACGGTTTTGATACGCTGCTTCTAATCGTAACGAACGACCTGAGCCTGAACAATCATACGACTAATTATATAAGAGACGCTTCTAGGATACAAGAAAGATGGGTAGATCCTTCTTCACTCGAACAATGGGTTCGTCAAGGTCTCAATCGAAATATCCTTCACTGGCTGTTAAAAGGGGAGATACTTCTGGATCAGAACACTTATTTAGAAGGCCTGCGCCATAGAATACTTGAATTCCCTAGTGACTTGCGTGAGCATAAACTGCTCGTTGAGTTCTCGCACTTTTTGCGCAAGTATCTGCAAAGCAAGGAGTACATTCTCGATGAGCACTTGTTAGATGCCTATAACAATATTCTGGAGGCGCTGCATCACTGGGCGAGAATTGTCATTATTGAAGATGGCTATCACCCGGAAATCACCGTTTGGAGACAGATTCGTGCCATTAATCCAGGCGTGTATAAGCTGTATGAGGAATTGACTATGAGCAAAGAGACCCTGAAACAGAGGGTTCAATTAGTTTTACTCGCTTGTGAGTTTTCTGTCATGTCCAAAATGGAGCGCTGCTGTGAGGCTTTTATTCAAATCCTCCGCGCGAGCGAGCAGCCACTGAGTTCAGATGAACTGCAACAGCATCCACAATTAGTTGAAGTAAAGGCAGAGCTTCCTTTGCTTTTGAACAAACTTGTCAAAAAAGGCTTGATCAAAGAAGTAGCCATTCTTATTGATGAAGAAATTTCTGAAATTGAGTTGAAATATACGAGTATTTAAAAGGATGAATCCTTGTAGAACCAGTGGTTATGCTGGTTCTTTTTTTATTCTTATTTTATTGCTTGACTTTAAATGCGATTCTATGATAAATTAACTCTCGCCGCTAAAAACGGTTCGCATCTGGAAAGTGAACGAAGTAGTTGATGTAAGTCAAGCAAGAAAAAAGAAAAATAAAAAAAGCTTGCATTGAATACCTCGGATGTGATATATTATAAAAGTCGCCGCTAAACGGATGACGAAGAAAATGCAAGAAATTGATCTTTGAAAACTGAACAACGAGTGAGTAAGCACGAACGAGAAATCGTTCAAAAAGGGATTGCAAAATCTCGCTAGCAAGTCAATGAGCATTTTCAGCTTTCAGATATACGGACGAGCAATCGTTCGCTACTATGGAGAGTTTGATCCTGGCTCAGGACGAACGCTGGCGGCGTGCCTAATACATGCAAGTCGAGCGGATTTGTTCCTTCGGGGACAAGT
>NZ_CP091881.1:8922500-9077284 GCF_022163125.1 Paenibacillus sp. HWE-109
GCTGGTTCTCCCCGAAATAGCTTTAGGGCTAGCCTCGGAAGATGAGTTGTGGAGGTAAAGCACTGATTGGGTGCGGGGCCCGCCAAGGGTTACCAAGTCCAGTCAAACTCTGAATGCCACAAACTTTATTCCGGGAGTCAGACAGTGAGTGCTAAGATCCATTGTCAAAAGGGAAACAGCCCAGACCATCAGCTAAGGTCCCCAAGTGTGTGTTAAGTGGGAAAGGATGTGGAGTTGCACAGACAACCAGGATGTTGGCTTAGAAGCAGCCACCATTGAAAGAGTGCGTAATAGCTCACTGGTCGAGTGACTCTGCGCCGAAAATGTAACGGGGCTAAACACGCCACCGAAGCTATGGCTTGCACTTTGTGCATGGGTAGGGGAGCGTTGTATGTACGTTGAATTCTGACCGTAAGGACAGGTGGAGCGCATACAAGTGAGAATGCCGGTATAAGTAACGAAAAGATCAGTGAGAATCTGATCCGCCGAAAACCTAAGGGTTCCTGAGGAAGGCTCGTCCGCTCAGGGTAAGTCGGGACCTAAGGCGAGGCCGAAAGGCGTAGTCGATGGACAACAGGTGGAAATTCCTGTACCACCGTAGCCGTTATGAGCAATGGAGTGACGCAGAAGGATAGTGACGCAGACTGATGGATGTCTGTCCAAGCAGTGAGGCTGGTTAGTAGGCAAATCCGCTAACCGTAAGGCTGGGCTGTGATGGGGAGGGAAACTTTAAGTACCGTAGGTCATGATTTCACACTGCCAAGAAAAGCTTCTAGCCAGGCGAAGGTGCCCGTACCGCAAACCGACACAGGTGGGTGAGAAGAGAATTCTAAGGCGCGCGGAAGAACTCTCGTTAAGGAACTCGGCAAAATGACCCCGTAACTTCGGGAGAAGGGGTGCCTCGGTAGGGTGAATAGCCCGAGGGGGCCGCAGTGAAAAGGCCCAAGCGACTGTTTAGCAAAAACACAGGTCTGTGCGAAGCCGCAAGGCGAAGTATACGGGCTGACGCCTGCCCGGTGCTGGAAGGTTAAGAGGAGTGGTTAGGGGCAACCCGAAGCTATGAATTGAAGCCCCAGTAAACGGCGGCCGTAACTATAACGGTCCTAAGGTAGCGAAATTCCTTGTCAGGTAAATTCTGACCCGCACGAATGGCGTAACGACTTGGGCGCTGTCTCAACGAGAGATCCGGTGAAATTTTAATACCTGTGAAGATGCAGGTTACCCGCGACAAGACGGAAAGACCCCATGGAGCTTTACTGCAGCTTGATATTGGACTTTGGTACGATCTGTACAGGATAGGTGGGAGCCTTTGAAGCCTGAGCGCCAGCTTGGGTGGAGGCGCCGTTGGGATACCACCCTGATCGTATCGGAGTTCTAACCTGGTACCGTGATCCGGTATGGGGACAGTGTCAGGTGGGCAGTTTGACTGGGGCGGTCGCCTCCTAAAATGTAACGGAGGCGTTTAAAGGTTCCCTCAGAATGGTTGGAAATCATTCGCAGAGTGCAAAGGCATAAGGGAGCTTGACTGCGAGACCTACAAGTCGAGCAGGGACGAAAGTCGGACTTAGTGATCCGGTGGTACCGAATGGAAGGGCCATCGCTCAACGGATAAAAGCTACCCTGGGGATAACAGGCTTATCTCCCCCAAGAGTCCACATCGACGGGGAGGTTTGGCACCTCGATGTCGGCTCATCGCATCCTGGGGCTGAAGTAGGTCCCAAGGGTTGGGCTGTTCGCCCATTAAAGCGGTACGCGAGCTGGGTTCAGAACGTCGTGAGACAGTTCGGTCCCTATCTGTCGCGGGCGTAGGAAATTTGAGAGGAGCTGTCCTTAGTACGAGAGGACCGGGATGGACGTACCGCTGGTGTACCAGTTGTCTCGCCAGAGGCATAGCTGGGTAGCTATGTACGGAGGGGATAAGCGCTGAAAGCATCTAAGCGCGAAGCCCCCCTCAAGATGAGATTTCCCAGTATGTAAGACCCCTTGTAGACGACGAGGTTGATAGGTTCGAGGTGGAAGTGCGGCAACGTATGCAGCTGACGAATACTAATCGGTCGAGGGCTTAACCAATAAACCTAAATGTTACTTTACGCACGTTTCGTATCTAGTTTTCAAGGAATAAATCCTTGTCATAAGTTTTCCTATTCCCTGATAGCTCAGTTGGTAGAGCACTCGACTGTTAATCGAGTTGTCACAGGTTCGAGTCCTGTTCGGGGAGCCATATGGAGAGGTGTCCGAGCTGGCCGAAGGAGCACGATTGGAAATCGTGTAGGCGTCACAAGCGTCTCGAGGGTTCGAATCCCTCTCTCTCCGCCACTATCTTTCTAGCAAGGCCCGTTGGTCAAGTGGTTAAGACACCTCCCTTTCACGGAGGTAACAGGGGTTCGAGTCCCCTACGGGTCACCATTCATTACTCCCATGGAGGCTTAGCTCAGCTGGGAGAGCATCTGCCTTACAAGCAGAGGGTCGGCGGTTCGATCCCGTCAGCCTCCATCAAGTTTTACTTTTAAAGTGAGACTTGCAAAGCATGGAAACGTGAATTATAATTAACGACGCGGGGTGGAGCAGCCCGGTAGCTCGTCGGGCTCATAACCCGAAGGCCGCAGGTTCAAATCCTGCCCCCGCAACCAATTCATCTTCTGCAAGAAGATATTGTACTTAGCATGGAGCTGTGGTGTAGTGGCCTAACATGCCTGCCTGTCACGCAGGAGACCGCGGGTTCGAATCCCGTCAGCTCCGCCATTTTTCTTCAAAAAGTAAGCAAGGCTTTGTAGCTCAGTCGGTAGAGCAGAGGACTGAAAATCCTCGTGTCGGCGGTTCGATTCCGTCCAAAGCCACCATTTCTTAATTAAATAAGCCGTTGTAGCTCAACTGGTAGAGCAACTGACTTGTAATCAGTAGGTTGGGGGTTCAAGTCCTCTCGACGGCACCACAAAGAATCAAAGGTTTTACATCATGGAGGCTTAGTGAAGTGGCTAAACACGGCAGACTGTAAATCTGCTCTCTCCGAGTTCGGTGGTTCGAATCCATCAGCCTCCATTTACTTTTTCTAGGGGCATAGTTTAAGGGTAGAACAAAGGTCTCCAAAACCTTTGGTGTGGGTTCAATTCCTGCTGCCCCTGCCAAAAAAGTAAAAACTTAATATTGTGGCGGTCGTGGCGAAGGGGTTAACGCACTGGTTTGTGGATCCAGCATTCGCGGGTTCAAGTCCCGTCGTCCGCCCATTATTACCAACATGCAAGATAATGGGGATTAGCCAAGCGGTAAGGCAACGGACTTTGACTCCGTCATGCCAAGGTTCAAATCCTTGATCCCCAGTTTTATATGCGGAAGTGGCTCAGCGGTAGAGCATCGCCTTGCCAAGGCGAGGGTCGCGGGTTCGATCCCCGTCTTCCGCTCCATTATTACTAAGGCGCCATAGCCAAGTGGTAAGGCAGAGCTCTGCAAAAGCTTTACCCCCAGTTCGAATCTGGGTGGCGCCTCCACATTATCTTATTAGCCGGAGTGGCGGAATCGGCAGACGCACAGGACTTAAAATCCTGCGGTAGGTGACTACCGTACCAGTTCAAGTCTGGTCTTCGGCACCATTGATTTACAACTTTATATGCCGGCATGGCGGAATGGCAGACGCGCTCGACTCAAAATCGAGTCCGAAAGGGTGGAGGTTCGAGTCCTCTTGCCGGTATAGAAGAAGAAGCTCATGAAATCAATTGATTTCATGAGCTTTTTTATTTGTCTTGACGGTTGTCCATTACGAAGGTTACCCTATAAGTGATTATTTGGGAGAACATGTCAGCCGCAAAGGATGCGATCGTGATTGAATTGGAGAAAATCTCTTACTTTTAAGTTTGTGGCCGGATTTGTGATTATTATTTCTCCACTTATTATTTTCTTGTACTATAATAACCATTACGCGATTAGCGTTGTAAGGGAGCAAGTCTCAGGAGCCAACAGAAACCTATTGGCGGATTATGTGAAGCAAGTGGATAAGCAGATGAAGGAAATCAATAATTATTTGAATTTGGTCAACGATCGTGAGCCAGACGTGAATCTCTTGAATTTCATGGAATATGGCACGGATGATTATATGCTGACAAAGCAAAAGATTTTCACGCGGTTTCAGGTGGATTTGGGATACTTCCAAGTGATTGACACCATTTTTTTGTATAATATCAAGGATAAAGATATTGTGCTGAATACACGATCTGACTATTACTTGAACGAGAAAGTGATCGCAGATTACATAGAAGCGAATCCCAAAGACGACGAGATGCAGAAGATTGGTTCTTGGCAGCTCATTAAGGTGGGCGATGAGACTGCGTTCCTCAAATTAATCCGCAACAATAATTTAGTGGTTGGATGTTGGATTAAGGCGAACACCGTGGCTGAGCCTTTGAAGTTTTTGGATGTGGAGAACAGCGGCGGCGGGGCTGCACTGATGAGTTTGGATGGCGAGGTGGCATCGGGCACCAAATTGACGGAGCAGCAAATTGCAATGGCAGCCAAAATGCCAGAGCCTCAAGAAAAGCCGTATCAATCTGTAACCGATTACAAGAATGAACTGTCATATTTACTGGTAGCTATTCCAGCAACGATGGTACCAATCAAGTATGTTGTTCTTATTCCGGAAGCCAGTATGCTGAAGAATTTGCCCTTTTTCCGGTTGGCAATCTATATGATTCCACTTGGCGGGCTGCTGATTTTATCCTTTTACTTCATATTTGTTAGAAAAGTATTGCTTACACCGATGAAGAAGCTCATCCGAGGGATGCAGCGGATTACCCGTGGGGATTGGGATGTTCAACTTGAGCCGGACAATACGACGGAGTTTGCTTTTGTAATACGCACGTTCAATAATATGGTCGGAGAAATTTCCAATCTGAAAATTGATATCTATGAGCAACAGCTGCTTACGAAAGAGGCCGAATTTAAACATTTGCAGGTGCAGATTAAACCGCATTTTTACTTGAATACGTTGAATATTATCACAAGCCTCGCGGCAACTAAGCAATACGATGTTATTCAGAAAATGGCCCGTTACTTGGCTGAATACTTCCGGTTTAATATTACAACATCAAGAAGAACGGTGACCGTGGAGGCGGAGATCAAGCATATTCAGAATTACTTGGAAATTCAGAAGCTTCGCTTCCCAGGCAAGCTTACTTATGAGATCAATCTTCCAGATGAGCTAGGTCACTGTTCGATTCTTCCGCTCACGATTCAAACGTTGGTAGAGAATTCAATTATTCATGGTTTCATGAATCGCCGTGAGCTTTTTATGATCAAGATTGAAGTGAGAGAAGTCATGCTTGTGAAAGACGGCGTTGAAGCGAAGACCATTTGGGTGCAAGTGAAGGATAATGGCGTCGGTTTTAAGCCGGAGATCCTCGATAAGCTGCGAATGAATCGCTGGCATGAACATGCGGGTGAAGAAGGACATCTGGGTCTCCAGAATGTGTTATTAAGACTGCAGATGCGCTATGGGGACCGTGCACAATTGGTATTCAGCAATGATGTGGCAGACAAGGGGGCAATTGTCCAAATCGCTATTCCCGCAATCTATGTGGAAGATGAGGCTGAGATGAACGATGACATACCAGATATTGGTCGTTGATGATGAGTTTTATGCCGTACAGGGAGTTACTCAGGGGATTGAGTGGGCTTTCCTCGGAATCGAACAAGTCTATGAGGCGTTAGATGCAGAAGAAGCGAAGATGAGGCTCGTACAGTCTCATATCGATGTTATGATTTGCGATATTGAGATGCCGAACATGAACGGGCTTGAGCTTATTAAATGGGTGAAGGAACATTCCCCATGGACGGAGACCATATTCCTGACAGGGCATGCGGATTTTTCGTATACGCGAACTGCGCTGCAATCGGGATCTTTTGATTATATGTTGAAGCCTTTTGACTATGAGGAATTGAAAGATGTTGTCAGGCGGGCGCTCGAGAAGATTCAGGAGTCTAGGGAAGCGCAAAGCTTTCATGAGATTCAGCAAAGATACTATGCTTTATTTCAAACGCATAAACCATTGCTGGAGGAAAAGTTTTGGCAGGATCTCTTGGCCAGGCGGATTCCGCCATCCCGCTCGTCGTTAGAATCGCTCATTGCTTTGTATGAGCTGAGTTTTGCGCCAGAGAGCCGCGTACTGCCTGTGCTGATCTCTGTGGAGCTGTGGAAGAAGGAGTTGAGCGCACGCGACGAAGACATTATGGAGTATGCGCTTCGCAACGCCGCAGGGGAATTGATCTTAGGCAGTGACGCTGGGGCAGTCCTGCAGGACCGCAGCGGCAATAACCTGGTGCTGTTCTACCTGCCACCGGAACAATCATTCGATCGGGGCGATCTTGCCGAGCGGTGTGAACATTATATTCGTTCCTGCAACGAATATTTCTTTTGTGATTTAAGCTGCTATGTCGGAGAAGCTACAGAGTTTGGCAGTCTATTGGAAATGTACGTGCAGTTATTGGAAGCTGAACGAAGCAATGTTACTGAGTCTAATAGTGTTATCCCTTTTGACGAACAGCGCGAGTCGTCTGGACAGGTGCTAATGATTCCTTGGGTATCAGGAATTTCCGTTTTCTTTGATCTCGGCAGCAGGGAAGATGTCCTGCGTAAGCTGGATGAAATCTTTGCGATGTTGGAGACTGAGCCAAGTCTAACGATCGAAACGTTGGAATCTTCGTATCACGCTTTACTGCACATGATCTTTCAAGTGTTTCATAAACGTGGTCTCACCCTTCAGGATGTCTTCGCGCCACGCGATCTGTCCGATAGTGCCTCGGTGACACGTTCATTATTGCAATTCAAAGTATGGTGTTACCGTGTCATATTAAATGGGATGGATTTCGTTATTAATAATGAAAAAGGCGAGGCTTCGGTCATTCAGAAGATCTCCTCCTATATTGACGATCATTTGCGTGAAGATATTACGCGGGAGCAAATTGCCGAATATGTTCATTTTAACCCGGCGTATTTGTCTCGACTCTTTAAGAAGGAAACGGGCAGCTCGCTAACGGATTATATTTTGGTCAAACGGATGGAAAAATCGAAGGAATTATTGATCTCTTCCCAGCTCAAGATTGGTGATATCGCAGAGATTGTGGGATACGAGAACATCCCTTATTTTACCAAGATGTTCAAGAAATCAACCGGTCGAACGCCCAGAGAGTATCGCAAGGAACAATCTACTTCCACATAAGCAAGGGGCCATTTCAATAGGAAGTGGCTCTTTTTTTTGCACAAAAGGAAGAAATCGGATGCGAAAAGTAACAAAAGTAGCAGAAATGAGGTCACAATCGGTTATAGAGCAGATGTTCATTCACTTCTATAATAAAGACATAAGAGAGAGAAACACACGGCCATACGAACTCAGAGCAGATAGGGGGAAGATCAATGAGCAAAGCAGTAACCGAGCAATTATCTGCGAAGATCAGCGATCCCGCGCAAGTCAGACCAAAGAAAGTCAGCTATTTTTCTCAGAAGAAAGCCTTATATTTTATGCTTATTCCAGGTGTGCTGTATTTACTGCTTAACAATTATTTGCCGATGTTCGGCATTCTCATTGCTTTCAAGAAAATCAATTATACGGATGGTATTTTTGGAAGCCCATGGGCAGGATTCGAGAACTTCAAATATTTGTTCGCAACGGCAGACGCATGGACGATTACTAGAAATACCCTGCTCTACAACGCCGTATTTATCGTGTTAAATTTGGTCTTCGGTGTCGCCATTGCGATATTGTTGAATGAAGTGAAACAAAAACTTTTATCTAAATTTTATCAATCGGTCGTGTTTCTGCCTTATTTCTTGTCCATGGTAGTTGTCGGTTATGTGGTTCTTGGATTTCTGAGTATGGAAACGGGATTTATCAACAAATCCATTCTGGAACCATTAGGTTTCGAGGGGATTGATTGGTACTCGGAAGCGAGTTATTGGACGCTCATTCTGCCAATCGTTAATACCTGGAAATATGTCGGCTACTCATCGGTTATTTACTTGGCGGCGATTGTCGGCTTTGATCAGGAGTTATATGAAGCCGCTACACTTGATGGAGCAAGCAAGATGCAGCAGTTCCGCTACATTACGATCCCGCTGTTGTATCCGCTCATCATTATTACGACTTTACTGGCTATCGGCCGGATTTTCTACTCGGACTTTGGACTATTCTACCAAGTTCCTTTGAACTCAGGAACGTTGTTCCCGACAACGAATGTTATCGACACCTACGTGTATCGAACGTTTTTAATTAACGGTGATATCGGCATGTCATCTGCTGCTGGGCTGTATCAAGCGATCGTTGGTTTTATTCTCATCCTTGCCAGTAATATGCTTGTCCGCAGGGTCAGCAAAGAAAATGCCTTATTTTAAACCATATTCGAGCTCAGTTCTAGGGGGTAAACAAGATGTCACAAGCATCTGTACAAAATAAAAAGGTCAGCGGACTCGAC
The DNA here is from genome assembly GCF_022163125.1 of Paenibacillus sp. HWE-109. Taxonomy (NCBI): domain Bacteria; kingdom Bacillati; phylum Bacillota; class Bacilli; order Caryophanales; family Paenibacillaceae; genus Paenibacillus; species Paenibacillus sp. HWE-109. Next base: position 8,930,955 of record NZ_CP091881.1, read on the forward strand.
ATATTCGTCCATCTTCTCTTCATCGTCATTTCCATCTTGTGTATCGCGCCTCTCATCTTGGTGATATCGGTTTCTTTTTCCGATGAAACGTCCATTATCGCCAACGGGTTCAAGTTTTTTCCCGAAGTGTTCAGTCTAAAAGCCTATGAGATCCTGTTCAAAGATTTTGAGCAGATTCTGCGCTCCTACGGGATCTCGCTTTTCGTAACGATTGCAGGCTCCGTTTTAAGCCTAATTTTGATTGCTTTATATGCGTATCCGCTGTCCAGGGAAGATTTGAAATACCGCAATGCCTTTGCCTTCTTTATCTTCTTCACGATGCTGTTCAATGGCGGTTTGGTCCCGTGGTACCTCGTGTACGTGAATATCCTGCATTTGAAGAATACAATCTGGTCCCTGATTTTGCCGCTCTTAATGACACCATTCTTCGTTATCGTGATGCGAACTTTTTTTGCCACGACAATCCCTACAGCCCTGCTTGAATCCGCTAAAATGGATGGAGCCAGCGAGCTCAAGACGTTCATTCGAATCGTCCTTCCGCTGTCCTTGCCGGTGCTGGGCACAATCGCTTTGTTTAATACCGTCAATTACTGGAACGACTGGTTTCTCAGCTTGGTGTTTATCAGTGATAGTCACAACATTAGCTTGCAATATCTCATGTACAAAACATTACTCAACATCCAGTACATTACTTCGAACTCGGCTGTTCTTAACGGGATTTCAAGCGGTGGCGGTCAAATCGACCTGCCTTCCCGGACTCTCCAAATGGCAATGGCTGTTGTAGGCATCGGACCTGTTGTGATCGCCTATCCGTTCTTCCAGCGCTATTTTGTGAGAGGTTTAACGATCGGCGCGGTAAAAGGCTAGCCCCGGGTGACACCGGTTACGATAGAGGTTAGTATTCATTTATAAAAACATATTTTAGGAGGGTTCTACATGAAGAGAGTGAATAAAACAATGTTAACAACGCTTTCAGGCATGATGGCAGTTAGCATGGTTCTGGCTGGATGCGCAAAGTCCACTACCTCAGAAACGACACCAGCGCCTGCTTCGACGGCAGCTGCAACGACGGCTGCAACAGCCACACCGGAAGCCAAACCAAGCGCGAAAACAGAGCTGGTAACGCTGTACTACCCTGGCGCGGAGCAGAAGGATGTGAAATCCGTTGAAGAAGAAGCGAACAAATATTTGAAAGATAAATTAAATGCGACGATTAAAATCAATGCGATTGACTTTGGTCAATGGAACGATAAATTGAATCTGATGATCGCTTCCGGAGAAGAAGCCGATATTATTTTCACAGCCGCATGGCAGAACTATACAGTAAACGTAGCGAAAGGCGCGTTCTTGCCACTTAATGATTTGCTAGCTAAAAATGGTCAAGACATTGTAAAAAACTTGGATCCGGCATTCCTTGAAGGTTCCAAAGTCAATGGTAAAAACTACGGAATTCCGACCAATAAAGAATTAGCAGCTACACGTGGCGTACTGTTGCGCAAAGATCTGGTAGACAAATATAAAATGGATCTGACGAGCGTGAAAACATGGAAAGACCTCGAGCCCTTGCTGAAAACTGTGAAAGAGAAGGAACCGGGCATAACCCCATGGTTTATCGCCAATCAAGGTAACGGCGGCAGCAGCGGTATTCTGGATAATTTGGACTGGGATTACCTCGGCGATGCGTCTGTACCTGGCGTTATTTCCAAAACGGGGAAAGATACGAAGGTATTGAATGCGCTGGAAACACCGGAATACAAAGAAGCTGCCAAGTTGATCCGTGCCTACTACAAGGCAGGCTACATCAACAAAGATGCTGCAACTACAACGGTATTCCCCAAAGATCAAGCGAAAGCCGGCAAAGTGTTCATGTGGACGGATGGCTTGAAACCTGGCAAAGATGCTGAAACAGAAGGCTATGTAGGCTTCAAATTAACTCAGCTTGACTTGACTGTTCCTACGATTTCTACAGGTGATGCATCAGGGGCGATGCTCGCTATTTCCAAAACTTCCAAACACCCCGATTTGGCTATGAAAGTCATTAATTTGCTGCACTCGGACAAAACATTCAATAATTTAGTTAACTTCGGGATCGAAGGCAAGCATTATGTGAAGAAATCCGAGACGATCATTGACCTCCCAGCAGGTAAAACTGCGCAAGACACAGGCTATAACCCAGGCGCACAATGGGAGCTTGGCAACCAGTTCTTGAACTACCTGTGGACAAATGAAGATCCGAACAAATGGCAAAAGTTCAAAGATTTCAATGCCAAAGGTGTCAAATCGCCTGCACTCGGTTTTGCATTTAACAGTGAGCCAGTCAAAAATGAAATTGCTGCTTGCGCGAATATTGCGAACCAGTATGGTCCAGCACTTTCGGCGGGGACGGTGGATCCGGATGAAGTCATTCCGAAGTTTCTAGAAAAATTGAAAGCTGCCGGCGTAGACAAAATCATCGCTGAAAAGCAAAAACAATTAGATGCGTTCTTGGCAGCTGCCAAGAAGTAAATAGTGTCTATGTAGAAGGAGCCAGGTTCAATGAACCTGAGCTCCTTATTTTTTGTGGCCTAGAGGCCAGTGAATTTACCAAATTACCAAGCGTAAGTCATTGTAACGATTACGAGCAAAATGAATAATACCAGAATAGCAGCAGAAGAAGTTCCATGTCCGTAACCTACAGCAGCACCGGCAGCAACACCCATTGATGTCACCCCCATTCCTCAGTAATGCTCTCTGTGTATTTGGATGAGAGTCTATATATCCTATGGTCGGATGTACGGAATTGATTGGGTATTAAGCCCATTAACTGCTTTAAAAATGGAGAGTTAGGCAGGAGCCTTTTTTGCAAAATTGGTCTAGGAAGCTGAACCAGAGGTACCTGCCTTCCATATGGTAGAAAAGAGAATGATATGCCAATATGGAGGTGCAAGTGCTATCGAATACTTGGATATGTTAGCTAAACTTGGGGTGGGTAATGCACACCCTGGGGGATTCGGCGAGACGGTGGAACAATTGAAGAAGTATCCCATAGAGAAAGGCAAGCGCGTGCTGGAAGTTGGTTGTGGGACCGGGAGGACAGCATGTTATTTGGCCGAACAAGGCTGTGAAGTGACGGCCATTGATATTCGGCCGGAGATGATCGCGAAAGCGAAGATCAGGGCTGAGAAGCAAGGGGCCCAGGTTGAATTGCAGGTAGCGGATGTCTGTGAGCTGCCATTCGAAGACCTTAGCTTCGATGTCGTGCTGGTGGAGTCTGTTACGAATTTCGCTGAAGCACAGAAGGCAGTCTCGGAGTATTTCAGGGTTCTAAAGCCGGGAGGCAGGCTCTATGATCGAGAAGTCATCCGTGTCAAAGACATGTCAGCCGCCGTTCATCGTGCGCTTTGCAGCTTCTATGGTGTGAGTAAAATCTACAGCGTGGAAGAATGGCGAGAGCTGCTGGTGAACAGCCAATTCAATCCTGTAGAGTTCTCGGGGATTCATCCGTTCCCTTTAACGATGTTTGAAGATCAAGTCCAACATCCGGACCCGGTTCATTTGTCTGATAAACAGTCGTTTATGGATCCACGCATTTGGCAAATCACAGCCAGATATGATGAGCTTGTCAGTAAGTATCATCAATATATGGGATATACCCTGATGATTGGATCGAAGGAATAAGTAAGGTGATGGCAGGATTTTGGGCTCCCCATGGCGAATTAGATGAGAAAGATTATCATTGGGGGCTGCTTCATTTGAATGTAGATGTCATTACAGAGCGAATATCGAACCGTAAGGCGAAGGAAATCTATGATCGTATTTGCCGTCAATCGACGGTATCCAAAACCGAGCTGTTAGAGCAAAGCGGGATGACCGTTTCTACGCTGACGCGGCTTTTGGAAGAATTGACGAGCCAGGGACTCATTCTGGAATCTGGATTCGGTGCTTCAACAGGTGGGCGCAGGCCGATTCTGTATGAGAAGAATCCGGCCTATGCGTATATATTTGGCTTGGAGATCTCAAGAACCTTGTCGAAGCTTGTCCTCGTTGATCTGGGGATGAATAAGCTGGATACGTTCAGCTGGACGATGACGGCTGAGATGACGCCAGACGTGCTGATTCGGCAGATTGTGGAAGCAGCGAACAGGATGCTGGAACAGCATCACATACCAAAAGCTGCGCTGTTAGGGATAGGGATTGGCGCAGTCGGTCCTGTCGATCGACTAACGGGCACAATTCTGGAGCCCTCGTACTTTCTGGCGAAAGGATGGAAGCATGTAGAGATCGGCAGGTTGCTAACGGAAGCGTTAGGCATTCCGGCGCTCTTGGATAATGGCGCGAATACTGCCATTCTGGCTGAATCCTGGCATCAAAGAACGCGGAGTTTCAAGCATCTGCTGTATATACATGCTGGGGTAGGTTTGCGTTCTTCCATGGTCTCCGAAGGGAAGGTCATCTACGGGGCAGTGGATATGGAAGGCTCCGTCGGGCAAATGATTATTCAAACCGACGGGGTTGCCCATCGCAATGCCTCTGGCAATTACGGGGCATTGGAATCCTACGCCTCCTTATATGCAGTCGAGAAGGCGGCAAGATCCGCACTTAAACAGGGACGCTCGACGATATTGTCCCATTACGTGGAGGATCCCGAACAGCTGACCTATCAGCACGTTCTGGATGCACTCAAAAAAAATGATCCCCTGGTTGTGGAGATCATTACGGAAGCTGCGACCTATTTTGGCATCGGACTTGCCAATTTGTTAAATATTTTGCACCCCGAGAAAGTTATTCTGGGGGGGCCGCTCGTGGCGGGAGGGGAGTTGTTTTTCCAAACGGCTACCCAGGTAGCCATTCGGAAAACGTACTACTACCCCGCTTATCAGGTTGTATTCAGCAAAGGGCAGCTTGGTGAAGAAGCCCTTGCTATGGGAGCAGCCGTGTTGGTCATGAACCAACTGGTTAGGCTGTAGCGCTCTTTAAGAACTCAATAAGCAGCGCGTTGAATGCTTCCGGGTTCTCCATCGGCGTCAAGTGCGAAGCAGCCGGGATCACTTGAAAGCTGGAGCCACTGATTTGGTCAGCCATCTTCTTCATGACATCAGGCGGAGCGATTGCATCATGTTCCCCTGCGATGACGAGTGTTGGGACCGAGATGGTGCTTAACAAGTCAGTAGCGTCCTCACGGAACGCCATAGCCAGACTTGCATGGACAAGCCCTTCGGCAGCCATCGATTCCATCACAAGACTTAACGACTCGACAAGTCCAGGTTGATCCTTCCTGGTTTGTTCCGTGAGCAGTTTAGGAAGCATGGCATCCTTTGCTGCCGCAGCGCCTTTGTCATATAGCGAAACAGCCATGTTCATCCGATTTTTGCGAGCTTCTGCTCCGTCAGCTTCCGGACGCGTATTCGCGAGGATCAGGGAAGTGAAGCGGGAAGGCGCTTTGCGAAGCAGTGCAAAAGCCACATAACCACCCATCGAGAAGCCGCCTAGTGCGGCTTTTTGTATGTCCATTTTGTCCATTAAAGTTAAAATGTCGTCCGCATATTGGTTAATGGAAATGTTCGTTACAGGAACATCAGATTGGCCCATTCCCCGCAAATCAGGAGTGATTACGCGATAATTAGCCGCTAAGGCTTGGACCTGAGAGGCCCACATGCGATGGTCCAGTGGAAAGCCGTGCAATAAGATAACAGGCGCACCCTGCCCTTCTTCCTCTACGAACTGTTCTGCTCCGATAATATGATGTTTCACTGTTTTCACCCTCCATTGTCGTCAAATATCGCTTATAAAGTCCTGGTACATACCCGAAAAGTAGTTCTTGAGGATCAAAAAAGAAGTAAATTAGCGAAAAAGTTATGTCTTCATACTTTCATTATGGTTAACTCATACTTCTTTAACATTTCGTTGGTATCCTCTGATTATACCCTTTGTTAGTAACCATATAAAGTAAGAACGAAACATTCATTCTAAAGTGAGGTTATTGATATGACTAAAAAGCCCTGGTCTACACAAGAATTGGACAAGTTAGTCCGCTTATCGTCTGAATGCCCGCCTGTTGTTATTGCAAGAGAATTATCTCGTCCTGTAACATCAGTGCGCAAGAAAATGCGTGAAATTGGTGTAAGTTATGTGACCGGGGAACAATGGAAAAAAAGTCAGATTCAATACCTCATTTCCGATGAAGGCGTTTCGTATAACCATAAACATAAACTGACCCAATCGTCCAAAGAAAATGAGTTTGAATCCCCTGTGCTCGATGAGTTCTGGACAACATTAGTAAAAATGGCCAGAGTAGCAAAAAAGAGGGGGAAGAAAGTGGATGTCCTTTCCTTCATTGATACATACCGCAAGATTCGTATTGGCGGATAATAGCTTTGGCATGACTTCATAAAAGGTGAAATCCGTTATAACGAGATTTTACCTTTTTCTTTTGCCTGCTTCCTTCTAAAATGAGAAGACCACGACAGCCAGGAGGATTTATGCACAGAATTCCGCTCTTTTCATTGATCAGTAAGTACGACACCGCAATCTGGGTACGGGTGGTCGGGACTATTTTAACCTCATTAGCCGGATTTATGATGAGACCTTATCTTGTCTATTATTTGTACGACAAACTCGATGGCTCCATTCTGCTATCCATGTTAATCGTAGGCTTGCAGCCGTTAGTCGGCATTTTCGTGAATTTGTACGCAGGCAGTCTTAGCGATCGGTATGGGCGAAAGCCGATGATACTGGCGGCGCTCGTCATCCAGGCGTTCGCTGTTGGCGGATATATGTTTGCCAGCCATGTATGGGAATTTGCCTTAATTTCAATTATAAACGGGATTGGACATGCGATGTATCAGCCTGCCGCCAATGCGCAGATTTCGGATGTGGTTCCGGAAGAGAAACGGGCAGAAGTTTTTGCATTGCTGCATACAGCTTTGAATATGGGTTCGGCGTTTGGACCGCTGCTCGGGTTATTGCTTTTCACCTGGAATCCCACAATTATTTTTCTAACGTGCGCAGTTGCACTCCTCGCTTATGCAGGTTTGGTCGTTTGGAAGGTGCCTGAGACCTTGCCTATGAAAAGTGCGGAGCAACAAGCAACCGCAAAAAATAAGCAGAAAATCAGATGGCGTGATCACAAGCCATTGCTCTGGATAACGCTTCTGATGATGCCGGTAACTATGCTCTATGCCCAAGTAGAAACAACGTTCCCTCTGCATTTGCAGCAGCATTTTGAAAATTATAAAACCGTCTTTGCCACGATTATTACATTTAACGGGTGTGTTGTGATCGCCTTGCAGCTCTGGATCGCCAAACGAACCGAACGCGTAGCTCCTTATCTGATCATCGCTGTATCTTATGTGCTATTTGCCGTAGTCTCCGTTGGCTATGGGGTGGTTCCATTTTTCGCCTTGCTGCTTTTTGTCGAATTTTTATTTACCATAGGTGAAATGTTGAATGGTCCTCATATTCAAAAGGTCATCTCCATTATTGCTCCCGAGGATCAAAGAGGCTGGTACTTCTCTATTTTCGGCATGAATTGGCAACTATCGCGCGCACTTGGACCTGTTGTGGGAGGATTCCTCTTCACACACTACGGTGGAAAAATGATGTTCATTCTGCTTGGCGTGCTCCTTTTGTTCGCTGGCTTCGCCCAAACGATGTACGTGCGAAACTTAAACCGCAAACAGGATGAACTTGCGCTTGCGTCTAAACCTGATCTGCAAGTGCAAGCTTGAAGGGAGCAAGGTGACAAAGGAATAAGGAACAAGGAATAAGGAACAAGGAACAAGGAACAATGAATAAGGAACAAGGAACAAGGAACAAGGAACAAAGAACAAAGAACCAAAGAAACTCCTCACTGGTTGAGGAGTTTTTATGCATTTGTAAGACCTGCGTAAGCTTCTTTTAGCGCATCTGCGGTATAATAAATATCAAATCTGAGGGGGGAAATCTCATGGGTTCACTCGTTCTCGTTGTTGATGATGAAACGAATATTATAGATGTGTGTACCGTTTATCTGGAGCGGGAGGGCTATCAGGTCATATCAGCGGGAAATGGCGAGGAAGCCATCCGCTTATGGCGGCTGCACCACCCGGAGCTGATCGTTCTGGATCTCATGATGCCGGGCAAGACCGGGTGGCAGGTTTGCGAAGAAATTCGCAATGAACAGGACGTGCCCATCATCATGCTGACGGCTTTAGGCGATGAAACGGACCGGCTTATGGGACTGACCATGGGCGCAGATGACTATCTGACGAAGCCGTTTTCGCCGCGGGAGCTGGTGCTGCGAGCCAATGGCATCATGCGCAGGATGCAGCGCAGCAAGCCTGATGCTAGGAATGCAGATGTGAGGCAGCCAGCACATCTCATGAAATTTCCCGGACTCGAAATCAATGTGCTGCACCGCAGTGTTCGTGTGAACGGCAAGGAGATTGAGCTAACCTTGAAAGAATTTGAACTTCTACATGTGTTCGTAGGACATCCGGAACAGGTATTTTCAAGGAATCAACTGCTTGGCCAGGTATGGGATACGGATTATGATGGAGACACAACGACCGTGACGGTTCATATCCGTAGGCTAAGGGAGAAAATTGAGGAGAATCCATCGGAGCCACGATATATCAAGACAGTTTGGGGCATTGGTTATAAATTCGAAGGGAGGGAGATGACCTGAAGCTTCGCCTATATTTGCTTATTGCCAGCGGTGTGAGTACAGGTATTACTCTGCTTACCTTGTTTATTTGCTACTACTTTATGCTGCTGCACTGGAAGGATGTCGTGTTGCTATCGACAGTAACTTTAATCGCGGCAGTGGTTTCCATGCTCATTCACTATGTCATGACAAGACCTTTGGAGAAATCCATTCATGCCATTGCAGAAGAAACCGCGCGTATTTCCGAAGGACAGTTTGAGGGACAAGTTCCGCTGATCGGGCCTGTAGAATTTCAAAAACTGGCTGGACAATTCAACCATATGACGGGCAAGCTGAACGAAAGCTTCCAGAAGCTGCGTTCGGCTGAAGTTTCGCGCAAGGAGCTTGTGGCGAACGTATCGCATGATTTACGAACACCGATGGCTTCTATACTAGCGTTTGTTGAGGCGCTTCAGGACGATGTCATCCAAGATAAAACGACCTTCGATCGCTATCTCCAAACCATTCGTCTTGAAACAGGACGTCTAGATGGACTGATTCAGGAATTATTTAAGCTGTCTCAGCTTGATGCCGGCGGCACCGAATTTACTCCTGAACGATATCATGTGGATCATCTATTGCTCGATAGCCTGCAAAGTCTGTCTTTTCAGCTCGAAGAAAAGAAATTGCAAGTGCAAGTTGATCTTCCGGACCACCTGCCTGCTGTCGCTACAATGCCTAACGAAATGAAACGAGTGATTTCTAATATTTTGGATAATGCCATACGTCATTCTCCCGTTAGTGGAACCATTCGAATTAAAGCGATTCAGCTTTCCGATCCGTTTGTTCAGCTGTGCATTCAGGATGAAGGTGAGGGTATTCGTGGAGCTGATAGCGATAAAATATTTGATCGTTTCTATCGTGCCGATCCTTCGAGAACACGAACGAGCGGTGGCGCAGGTTTAGGACTTGCGATTGCCAAATCCATCGTGGAGCTGCACGGAGGATCAATTGGCGTGAATGTAGAAGAGGGTCAGGGGAGCAGATTTTGGTTTACGCTGCCTATTTATTAAAGGGGCTTGCATCCCCTGGTTGTGACTAAGGTCACCATCGAGTTATGACCTACATCACCTTACAGTCCTTTTGAATCACGTTATGATGATGAAAAGAAGGAAACATAAGGAGTGATAGGTTATGCTGTTGTTTTTACATGTGTTGGGGGCTGTTATGTTTCTCGGAAATATTGTCACCGGAGCCTTTTGGAAAGTACGTGCTCATTATGGAAAACAGGATCTGATGACCATCCATCTGACAGTCAAAAATATCATGCTCGCCGACTATATTTTCACAGTTCCCGGAATTGTGCTGCTTCTGATACCTGGGCATTTGATGGCTGCTAAACGGGGTTACTCCTTGGTAGAGTGGAACTGGGTAACCGCATCCTTATTGTTATTCTCCCTATCTGGCATCCTATGGCTAGCTTTCTTACTTCCCCTCCAGCGTAAAATGATTCGTTACAGCGAAGAGTCCCTGCGGCTTGGACAGCAGACAGCAGCTTATCGGCGTGTATCAAAAAAGTGGGATATCCTTGGTACTATAGGGACGATTCTTCCTTTGGTTTCATTAGTTTTAATGATTTGGAAGCCTGACATCTAAGGATGTTGGGCTTTTTATATGCGCGGGGGAAAGGGAACTAGAGTACGCTATTCTAACAAAAAGTGTCATAATCGCGGGGGTGAGGGAACTACAGTATGCTATTTTGCTGATTTGATGGGAAATTCAGCGATTATTGCAGAAATAAGTCCCTGTAGTTCCGCCATTACCCTCGCATCCCTGCTATTTGCCTAATTAGCGTACTTGAGTTCCCTCAGGATTTGTCGCTATTAAGAGGCTGATTTCTCAGGGCGGAGAAGCAGTTTTTCTTAGTGGTGTCCACCACTGACTTCTCTCCTTTGGAGGTTTTCTCTCCTTTGGAGGTTTTTGGTCTTAAAGGGCATCTAATGAACTGTAGGATGCTTATAGACGAGAAAATGGTTACTTTGGATACTTAATGAACTGAGATGGCGCTACCCGGCACTTTATTGGACGAATGGTGATCATTTGCTGGAAATAGCGCATCTGGCATTCATTAGATTTTCAGAATAAGCGATTTTGGCTAAATAAAGGTTATTCAGTTCGTAAGGAGGCTTGCATGGTACCTTGACTGGGTGACCTAGCCGCAGAGGCTAGATTGTTCTTATGGTGAGGTGGGCGTGGGCGCTATCCCGTTGGCTCAGTGGTTGGGGAACAGAAAGTAGTGGGCGCTATCCCGTTGGCTCAGTGGTTGGGGGAACAGAAAGTAGTGGGCGCTATCCTGTTGACTCAGTGGTTGGGGAACAGTAAGTAGTGGGAGCTATCCCGTTGGTTCAGTGGTTGGGGGAACAGAAAGTAGTGGGAGCTATCCCGTTGGCTCAGTGGTGGGGGAACAGTAAGTAGTGGGGCGCTATCCCGTTGGCTCAGTGGGTGGAGGAACAGTAAGTAGTGGGCGCTATCCCGTTGGCCAGCGGTTGGGGGAACAGAAGTAGTGGGAGCTATCCCGTTGGCTCAGTGGTTGGGGGAACAGTAAGTAGTGGGCGCTATCCCGTTAGCTCAGTGGTTGGGGGAACAGTAAGTAGTGGGAGCTATCCCGTTAGCTCAGTGGTTGGGGGAACAGTAAGTAGTTGGCGTTATCCCGTTGGCTCAGTGGTTGGGGGAACAGTAAGTAGTGGGGAACAAGGTTGTGATCAATCCGTTCTGGGGCAAACTATGCCCTAGGATAGGAGAGGCTGTGAGGATTCTGAGTCAAGGGGATAGTGGCAATAGGTGAGAACTGCTATAAACATAGCTCGAAGGTGGACACTAATGGATATTTTTTTTGTGGATACTAGTGGGAATTTTCCAATGAAATTCAAGAACTTAAATATTCGTAGGTTTGTAAGCTTTTTTTAATATTTATACGTTATGATTAGAGAAAACAGGCAGTTTGGATAAAGGATGTGAGCGTATGGATTCGAAAAGAGGCTGGTTGAAGCAATCTTTTGGAAAGCGTTTGAATTCGATACATAGCTGGAATGCTTGGATTCTGCTGCTTCTGACGGTTACTGGCATTGTGCTGAGTATTGGGGCTATTCGGGGAGAACTCGGGAGTCTGCGGGTGACGTTGAAGCAGCTTCATATTTATCTTGGCGTCGCTTCGATCGTACTCATCGCGCTATATGCGCCTATGATCCGGAAGCATTGGCACCAGATTCGCGCGCGGCGCAACCAACGCGCGAATCTGGTGTTCGTGCTCGCGCTGCTGGTTGGCTGGGCAGCTTCCGGTGTGATTCTGTGGCAGTTCAGGCACCTGCCACCGGCTCTGAACAATACGGCACTCTTCGTGCATGACCTGCTCACCTGGGTCGGAGTGCCGTATGCCCTGTACCACGCCATCTCGCGAAGCCGATGGCTCAAACGCCAACAGCGGCTGGACCAAGCCGCTGCCAAAGCAGCGCCGCCCCCAGCGGCGAAGCCCACACCCGCGGCGGCGGAGGACGCCACGGAGAAGCGCTCTGCAGCGCAGGCGGTAATCGCCGCGCTGAAGGAGTCGCCGATCACACGCGCATCGTTCCTGCGACTAGTCGCAGGGGTGCTGCTCGTGATCGCGGTAGGCCCCGCCTTTTATCGGTGGATAAAAGGCGCCTTTGATACCGGCGGGTCAACGACCGCCGAGTATATCGCCAGCGACGGCAACAAGATGCTGCCGCCGCCTGCGCCATTGCCGGACTCCGCCGCTGTGGTCGGCGGAGGGGCGAAGGGGAATTTCCGTATTTATACGGTGACGGAAATTCCGGCTTTTTCATCGGATTCATGGAAATTTGCGATATCCGGTCTTGTTGATCAGCCCAATACGTGGAGTTGGGAAGAATTCCTGAAGATGAAACGAACGGTACAAGTGAGCGATTTCCATTGTGTAACGGGATGGTCCGTATATAAATGTACATGGGAAGGCATCCCGCTCAAACAATTGCTGGCTGCGGCGGGGGTCCAATCCAAAGCGAAATATGTGAAGTTCTACTCCGGAGACAAGGTTTATACGGATGCTCTATCTCTAGATCAAGCAAACGGAGACGATATCATGGTTGCTGTGATGATGGACGGGAAACCCATTCCTCAGAAACTGGGCGGTCCTGTCAGACTCATTGTTCCTCAGATGTATGCCTATAAATCGGTCAAATGGCTGCAAGCCATCGAGCTGATTGAGAAGGAACATATAGGATATTGGGAAGTTAGAGGTTACGATAACGACGCATGGGTAGATGCTTCTAAGGCTTAGCAAGGTCGCGGTAGAAGTAAGGATATGCCTGACTTTCCGAGCGCTTTTTGGTATAGTAAGACTAAGAAGCCAGCTTGGAAATGAGGGGAATTGGTCATGGAAATTGTATCGTTAAATGTTGGTTTACCCCAAGTCATACAGGTGCAAGGAAAAGAGCTGACCACGGGTATTTTCAAATCCCCGGTCAGCTCATCTTTGTTTGTATCCAAAGTGCAAGCAGAGGGAGATGGGCAGGCTGATTTGTCTGTGCATGGCGGGCCTGATAAAGCGCTATGCGTATATCCTGAAGAACATTATGCGTTCTGGGAGCAGGAGCTTGGCAAGAAGCTGGAAGCGGGCACGTTCGGTGAAAACTTAACGGTACGAGGTTTGCTCGAAACGGAAGTCTGTATTGGCGACACGTTTGCGATCGGTGAAGTTGTCGTTCAGATTACGCAGCCTCGTCAACCTTGTCATAAACTGGCCAAACGGCTTGATCTGGGCACTGCACCTTTGCAGATGCAAGAGACGGGCTATACCGGCTACTATTTCAGAGTATTAGTAGAAGGCAGGCTGGACAAAGATTCGGAAGTAAAACTGATTAGTAAGGATAAAGAAGGAATTACCATTGCATATGCCAATCAAATCAAATATAAAGAAAAGACAAACGCAGAAGCGATTGGACGCATAGCGGAGCTGCCTGCTCTATCAGCAAGTTGGAAGCAATCTTTTCTCAAAAGGCTGGTGGAGCTCCAAGCATGATTACGGGCGTTATTCTCGCAGGAGGACTCAATCGCCGGATGGATGGGAAGCTCAAAGCTCTTTTGCCCATACAAGGTCAGCCCCTCATCATTAAGCAATTGAATGAAATGAAGAAAATTTGCAAGCAGATCATTCTTGTCTCCAATGAGCCTGAGAAGTTGCTACCGTGGATCGAGAAGACTCCCGATGCGGATGTGCAGTGTATTAAGGACGTGTATGTTCAAAAAGGCCCTCTAAGCGGTATTCATGCAGCTTCGCTTGCAGCGACGGAATCTCTTATGTGGATTGTTGGCTGTGATATGCCTTTTATTTCAGCGCAAGCGGCTCAAGCTATGGGGGAATTATGTCAGGAAGCGAACGTGGATGCCGTCGTTCCAGTTATTGAAGGACGTACTCATCCGCTTCACGCTGTATATACACGATTGATTGGATCAGAGGCGGAACTGTTGCTGAAGCAGGAAAAGTTTCGTTTGATGGGCTTGTTGGATCATATTGACTGGCAGCCTGTGGAAGAGGCATTTTTTGATTCGCATCATATAGCGCCTCATTTTGCTGCGAATATAAATACACCTGAAGAATACGAGAATATGTTAGTTAATCTATCATCGTTATGAATTCGAAAGATAATTCTATGCTGGAACCTAGGATTTTGTTAGGAAATATGCCATAATGGTTAAAGAGAGAAGGTGAACTTCTATGCCTAAGCAGCTAATGGATCGATTCGGACGCATGCATGATTATTTGCGGATTTCTGTCACAGATCGCTGCAATCTTCGTTGTGTCTACTGTATGCCTGAAGAAGGTATGGAATTTGAACCTGATGAGAAGCTTATGACTTTTGAGGAGATTACCGATGTTGTCCGCGTGCTTGCAGGACTGGGTGTTCGCAAACTGAGATTGACGGGTGGCGAGCCGCTCGTGCGTAAAAACCTGGAGCAACTGATCGGCATGCTTTCTCCAATTCCCGGTATTGAAGATATAGCGTTGACTACGAATGGGATATACTTTGCCTCACGAGCTGAGAAGCTGCGTGCTGCAGGTTTAACCCGTGTAAATATTAGTTTGGATTCATTGAAAGCGGATCGGTTCTCCTTAATTACCAGAGGTGGCGATATTCGCCGCGTCCTTGCTAGTATTGAGGAGGCTTACCGTGTTGGAATTACGCCGATTAAGCTGAATGTTGTCTTGATGAAGGGCATTAATGATGATGAAATTGAAGATTTCTTACAAATGACAATAGATCGTCCCATTCAGGTTCGTTTCATTGAATATATGCCGATCGGTCATCAGGATGAGAATTGGAAAAGTCGTTATTTGTCCTTGACCACAGTTTTGGATCGCTGCAAGGAAAAAGGCTGGCATGCTGCAGCATCCGATGCTGTTTACGGGAATGGACCTGCTCAGAATTACCGCATTGAAGGCGCTCTTGGTTCATTTGGTCTCATTCATCCGATCAGTGATCATTTCTGTGAGACTTGCAATCGTCTGCGGATAACGGCAGATGGCAATGTGAAACCATGTTTGTATTGGTCTGATGAATTTAATGTTCGCAAATATATTGGCAATGACGAAGCGGTGGAAGAACTGTTCTTCCGAGCGCTCGATATTAAACCGCAGAATCATGAGATGGCGCAAGCGTTGATGAATGAGGAACAGTCGCATACTCCAACACTTCGCCGAATGTCGCAAATTGGTGGCTAATCTAGCCTAGGAGGAACAGAAGGTCGTGAACAGCGATACGAAGCTAAAGTTCGGGCGAAAGGTTATTTCTGTAGATGAAGCTCGAAGCCTGCTGTATGAGCATGTGATTCTCACGAATCCGGAGTCTGTTCCACTGTCTTCATCTTTTGGGAGAAGGCTGGCTCTTGATATCTACGCAGATCATGCTGTTCCACATTTTCGTCGATCAGGTGTTGATGGCTACGCGGTGTGCTCAGCGGATATCCAACAAGCATCGCCAGAGAATCCTATCAGCTTGCGGGTCATAGAGCGAATCCCCAGTGGTACCATACCCAAGCTGACGATTCATTCTGGACTGGCCTCACGGATCATGACAGGGGCTCCTGTTCCAGGCGGAGCTGATGCTGTAGTCATGCTGGAGATGACGGATTCATCTCAAGAGGAAGGCGGGCATCATACATCTGTTTGTATCAAAAAGAACGTTCCAGCTGGCAGCAATATTACGCCAATCGCAGGTGAAATCGGCTTTGGAGACTTATTGCTAGCGCAAGGAACAAGAATAGGTCCAGGAGAAGCCGCGATATTGGCAACTTTCGGTTATTCCGATGTAGCTGTTTATCAAAGGCCGCGAGTGGGCATTTTCTCGACAGGATCAGAGTTATTGAATGTGGGGGATCAGCTGCAGCCGGGACGCATTCGCAACAGCAACAGTTATATGTTAGCCGCGCAAGTGGAAGCGGCAGGGGGAAGCCCCGTTATTATGCAAGCTCTCTCTGATGATGCAGGAGAGGTGGAAGCCGCACTGCGCGACGCCCTTGCCGATATGGATTTGGTATTAACTTCCGGTGGTGTTTCTGTAGGCGACTACGACGTGCTAGTAGATGTTTTTGGGCGATTCGATGGCAAATTGCTCTTCAATAAAGTCGCAATGCGGCCAGGTACGCCAACGAGCGCGGCTGTGTGGAACAATCGGCTGCTGCTTGCTTTATCGGGGAATCCAGGTGCATCTTTCGTTGGTTTTGAACTGTTCGCCAAACCGCTGATCAAAGCGATGGCAGGCTCAAGGGAACCTTATCCAGAGGCTATATCAGCCTTTCTAGACGTGGATTACGACAAAGGTTCTGCCTTTCCTCGATATGTAAGAGGGATTACGCATGTTGTGAACGGCTGCTTGCGGGTTAAGCCTTCCGGTATTGATAAATCGAGTATTATGGTATCGATTAAAGACGCGGATTGCTTGATCTATTTGCCGGCAGGCGGCAAAGGGTTCCATCGTGAAGAGCCCGTTATTGTTTATCCTATTGTGTGAAGGGCTGATGGTTCTTTACAGTAAAAAGCCGCAATCGAGTTCAACTCGGTTGCGGCTTTTTGATCATTTAATGCGTATGTGTGCTCATTGCCATAGCCTTGGTCAATGTGATGGATCCATCTGCCTCACTCCATTGGACATTCCATCCCAATAATTCAGTGATGAAGCGAAGCGGAACTTGTGTACGGCCGTCTTTCAGGA
The DNA here is from genome assembly GCF_022163125.1 of Paenibacillus sp. HWE-109. Lineage (NCBI taxonomy): Bacteria > Bacillati > Bacillota > Bacilli > Caryophanales > Paenibacillaceae > Paenibacillus > Paenibacillus sp. HWE-109. The sequence continues at coordinate 8,947,821 of NZ_CP091881.1, forward strand.
CGACACCAGCGCCGATTTCCTTTTTCACGCCATTGACTTCCATATAGTCTTTGCCAACCCAGAAAGTTAAGGTGTCGTTTCCTGCTTTGACCCAAGCTGTTTGGGAGGATTGATCCCAAGTTACGACAGCGCCGATGCCTTCAGCCAGGAAGCGCAGAGGTACATAGGTGTTGCTTTCCCACATGAATGGCGCTGTATCCATTTTTGTTGTTTTGTCGTTAATCGTAAAATCGCTGCTGCCAATTTTCATCCAAATTTTCATATCCATTGCGGCAGGCGCCTTAGGGTCATGGAATTTATCTTGGAATTGAGCGACGATTCCTCCAGCTAAATAATCGCCAGTATGGGCCATATGAGCGTAGGCTTCACGCGTGCTTGCATAGGTTTTGACGTAGTCTTTATTGACGTAATTATCGAACGCACTAATTAATTGAGCGACGTGAGGCTTCAGGGCAGCGGCGATATCGGCTGTTTTGAAGTTATTCGGATTGGCTCCCTCTAGGAAGGCACCGAAATCAGTTCCGTATTGGTTTAGTTTATCCAAGGTTTCTTTGCGTTTGGTTTCATCTTTGGCTGCTGTTGCTTTCACATAATCCACGAAAAAGCCAATGTGTGTGTTCCACAAACCTTTGAATGCTTTGCCTGCGTCATCTCCGTAGATAGACGTGATGGCCGCACTTAAATCATCGCTGTTGGCAAGAAGTGCGCCAGCTGCCGCATCAAAATCAGGTGCTCCATTAATTCCCTTCTGCATAGCTAGAACGGCTAAACCCCCATGCTCGCTTAGCAAGCGGTCCAAACCTGAGCGGAGATTGACGGATGCAGCGGAAGCACCTTCATTCGTGAATTTGTCCGGGTATTGTTTCACAATTGCGTCTGCTAGAATTTGTCCGAAATGCACCATATGGGCATAAGCTTCGCGCTCGCTTTTGTAAGCACCGGTGTAGTCCTTGTTAATATAGTCATCAAAGGCGGTGATTAACTGACTGACATGAGCTTTCAAGCCTTCAGCGACGTCAGCTGCTTTGAGGTTTGGATTAGCGCTTTCGAGGAACGCACCGAAATCAGGGCCATATTTGGCTAACTTATCTAAGGCTGCGGCACGACCTGCTTCATCCTTCTTGGCAGTAGCGGTAACATAATCTACGAAAAATCCGATGTGCGTGTTCCACAGTCCGCTGAATGCTTTACCGGCCTCGGCTCCGTAAACGGAACCAACGGCTTTGGATAAATCGTCGCCATTAGCGATTAGTGCGGCCGCCACATCATTGAAGTCAGCAGCGCCGTCGATACCTTTTTGCATCGCGATGACGGCTAGTTCAGCATGCTCACCGAGCAGGCTTTCCAGAGTGACACGCAAATCGGCAGCGCCGCTTTTCACAGTAATCGAATGAGCGCTCGCCATTGTTGGGAAGATAAGGGTAAGGCCAAGTGCAACTGTTGCTAATGTTTTGATCATAGGTTTCATAATCGTTCGCTCCTTTGAATTGGGGGATTGTTTGTTGCTCTCGGTTAATAGAACGAGGGATAAACAGATATGGATCACAATGATCACAAACAAATTTTTGTTTTTTTCATATCATCCAATACAAGAGATTTTGCGAAGTATATAATAGACGGGAGACTTTGGGAAAGGGGATCCTTCATGAATGGTACGCATACCGACCAAGAACTAATGAGGCAAATCGTGGCTAAAGATGCCGATGCGCTCAAATTTCTATATGAGAAGTATGAAAAACCGATCTATGCATTTGCTTACCGCATTGTTCAAGATACGATGATGGCAGAAGAAGTGGTGCAGGAATTATTTCTGCGAATTTGGAAGGCTGCTGAGCGGTACGATGCCGAACAGGGGAAGCTAACCAGTTGGATGTTTACGCTATCTCGCAACATCGCCATCGATTTGCTGCGCAAAAAGCAAAATCGAACCACAGGCCAAACAGCGGATATCGAACAATTAAATCGCATTCCCGACATGGGCAAAAGTACGGAAGAGGTAGCGCTGGATGGCTGGAGAGGGCAAGAAATACGCGAGGCGCTGCATGAGCTTAATCCCGATCAGAAGCAAGTGCTAGATCTTATCTATTATCAGGGCTACACCCAGCAAGAAGTGTCCGATAATCAGGCAATCCCGCTAGGTACGGTGAAAAGCAGAGTGAGGCTGGCCTTGAAGCAATTGAAGGGGCGGCTTGCAGGGGTAGGAAAGGAGGAGCTTCAAGGATGAATAAGCCGGCAAACGGATGTGAAAATCTAGAGATGTACGCAGTAGGTGGATTAGACCCGGAAGAGCGGGCTGAATTTGAAAGGCATTTGCAAGAATGTGCGGCATGTACCGCTGAACTGGCCGAGCTTATCGAACTTGTCGACCTTTTGCCGATGGCTGTGGAACCCGTGCAAATTCCCGTAGGTATGAAGGAACGCGTGCTTGGTCACATTTTCAATGAAGATTCTGTAGAGGTGTCCAAAGAAGTAGAAAGTGGATGGGCTGTAGGCCGAAAACGAAGAGAAACCAAAGGAAGTCCATGGAAACCTTGGATTTATGGGGGACTTTCAGCTGCCGTGCTTATTCTAGGTGTTTATAGTTATAATCTGCAGCAGGATAACCGGGATTTGAAGTTACGGATCGCATTGCTGGATCGGCCGCCAGAAGCGGTTAAAGTCAATGACGTTGTCACCTTGAGCGGCACCGCGCAAGATATTGTTGCGAAGGGCTTAGCCACAATCGTGATTGATGCAAAAGGCACCCACCTGCTCGTCCAAGCAGAAAAATTGCCGGAACTGAAAAATAACGAGGCTTATCAAGTGTGGTTGATCAAAGGGAAAGATACCCCAGTCAATGCAGGAACATTCCTGACACACAATGGAACAGGCGGATTATATTATACCTTCGATCCTAATAATTATGACACGATTGCTATCACGCTTGAGCCTGATGCGCATGGGGATAAGCCGAGAGGGAAACCGATATTAGCTGCTAATCTAGTAAAAAGCTAAAAGTAAATAAAGGCTGTCTCAATAGGTTATAAACCTAGTGGACAGCCTCACTTCAGGATAAACCGATAAGATTAATAGGAATTTAGGGTAATTAAAAATAATAGCATAGATGAAGAAGGGATTGCAAGAAAAAGATTGCATAATAGTCAGAAGTATAGTAATTTTTAGAAGAGTAAAAATAAGAGGAGGAATTCAAATGGAAAAAATGTGTATGCAAATGATGATGAACATGTGTATGGACGACATGATGAGCCGTATGAAATCGATGAAAATGATGATGAGCACAATGAAAGACATGAACATGATGGAAAGCATGGATATGGACAACATGATGATGAACATGCAAGAGTGCGATGAAATGATGACAATGATGATGAATATGATGCGTGAAATGAAACAAACTTCCATGTAAAAGGATTGACATAAGAATCTCCCAATTCTTATGAGAACCGATCGGCAGAGCAGTCATCTGCATGCCTTAGAACGTAATCAGCCAACCATGCCAGTGGGGCTGAACACAATGTTAAACTTCATGGCAAAGCAGTCCTCTGTATGCCATATTCTCCTTCGTTTCTAACCGTCCGAATCTTCTATTTAAACACAATCCTACATTCTTAAACCTTATTTGCTTTAATTAACTTCACAATCTCAAGTCGTTTCAGCTTAAGCTCCCATACTTTCTCCCGCAATTGCTCTTCTTCGGTGGAGTTCTGCTTGTGATCCTTTAATTGTTGGAATAATTTCAGCATATTTCGGTTGATGGAATCAAACATTTGCCATAGTTGAAATTCAAATTGACGAGTCAAATGAAGCTCAAATTGATTTAATGTTTGGAGGATTTGTTGCTGCCATTCCGTATCTCCTAGTGCTAGAGCATAATTGTATAGATCAAGATGATCGTTAATCCAGGTTTGGGCAATGGGGTGTTTGTAAGTGAACATCTTGAACAGCTCCTTTTTTTAAAACCTTATACCGAGTATTATACTAGGAATTATCAGGAATTCAAGTGCTATATATAAAAAAAGTTGGATTTTGTGAAAAAAGATCTCACAAATCCAACTTTTTATTTGTTTAATTTGATAATTTATATACTTTAATGGTTTGGATGCCGAATTTTCTTAATGTTGTCTGGGAACCAGGAACAAAGATATCCAGGTGCTTTCCTTTAACAGAACCGCCAGTATCTGTTGCGTAGGCATACATGCCGCCTGCTGGTAACCCATTGAAGGTATAACCTTCTATATAGAGCTTTGATCCAAGCGGGATTACAGATGGATCAACAGCTACAGTTCCAATGGAAAGGGGATTGCCGAGAAAATCTAGAGCTGCATATCCGCCATTTTCAGCAGGATCTGCAGAATAGACCGTCGATTGAAAGAGTTCATAATCGGGTGCATGGTGATTGCCATCCTTGCTAAGTATCGCTATATTGCTGCTAGCGTCCCACTGAACGGGTATGTCGGAAGCATTGCTAAGAAAACGAAGAGGCACATAAACGCGGCCATCTTGGAATTCAGCATGGGTATCCATCATGACGGTGTTATTATCGATTTCTGCTTCTTTTTGACCCGAAACCAAAGTGATGGTGTGCTTGTCATTGTTCAGTACGACTTTGATTTGATTGCCTTCTTTGTGCCATTGCACGTCATAACCTAATTTCTCCGTTACGAAACGAACGGGTACTTGCGTGGCATGATTGCCATCCAGATAGGGCTGTGCATCCGGAAATTGCACCAGATCATCATTGACTTGCACTTTCACATCCATCTCGGCCGCGTGGGCGGAACATGGGGAAAGAAAGCCTCCTGCCAAGACTGTTAAAGACACAGCAAGGCTAGTTAACCCTTTTGTAAGCTTATTCAATTGGTGAGCCTCCTTCATGAGCCTTCGAGGTTAGTTGACGGGTTCGGGAAGAAGGTTCTCCCTAGTCTGCTCCGCGAAAGAGCAAATATTCACCCCAAGTAAATCGTCCCCCGTACCGGCACTTTGTCTGTGCACCGGACTCGGCTTTAGATAGTTTACCATCGAACATTCAGGCGGAACAACGACCAAAATATGGATGGTCCCAAAACCATACTGGACTTAGGTCTAGGAACAAAACAGTCGCGAGTCCGTTTTGAGCGGTACTTGTTTCAGCTAGAATGAAGACATGAAGCAAACACGAAGGGCGGTTGGCAAGATGAGGTTGGATCGATCAAAAAGTATCGCATTGCTTTTCATTACAGTAGGCTTACTGATTTGTTTACATCAATTTGGTCATTTAATGGGATGGCTGATTCCGGTGTCCATGGTGGTGTTGGGCTATGTCGGCATACAGAATGAAAAGAAAATAGGATGGTTGATTTTTGGCATAGGGGCTTTGATCTTGACGTTCAAATTGTCTGGACTCCTGATTCTCGGTTTGGCTGTGTGGATGTTGGTTTATGGCTTCCGCTTGCTGAAGAAACAGGATGTTCCATCTAATCATGAATTTTAATCGATGAGAAAATAGGAGGTGTGGCATAATGAGCATATTGAATCGGATTGGTAAAATGGCTGAGACGGCCTGGCAGGAAGCTGCTTGCAAGCTGGATCAGCATGAGCGGGGAGGCAGCGCCTCAGAAGCGGGGCAGCGCGGGATCAAGGCGCTGGAACAGCGCTATGAGGAAGCGCTGCAGCATACGATAGAGCTGAGACGGCTATGTGTGAACGCCGAGGAGATGGCGCAGCTGCGGAGCGAGCAAGCTGAGCTGGCGATGCGCGCCGGCGAAGAGGACCTCGCGCGGATGGCACTGCAAGAGAAGCTGCGCGAGGAAGCCGCTAGCGAGCAGTTCCGCGCGCAATACGCAAGCAGCCAGGACTTGTGCCTGGCGCTTGCGGATGAATTGCGCGGGCTGCGTGCCGGGCACGCAGCAGGTGAACGGCAGCCGGAAGGCGGGCTGCCGCCGAAGGATGCTCGCGACACATGGCGCGAGCTGGAAGTGACCGGCCGCGAGCTTGGCCGGGAAGCGCTGCAAGGCCTCCGCGTCGCGGGCCGCCTGTCGCGTGAGACGCTGAAGGAAGCCGGCGGCAATCTTCAGCAGGAGCTGCGCTCGCTGCGCGGCAAGCTCAAGCAGGATTGGCAGCATCAGAGCTTCAGCGAAGAAAAGGACTCGAGCGGCAAGAAATAGCCGCGAATCATCGTGCAGCGCCGGAGACACGGCGCACCGCATGACCTTCAAGATTCACGAAAAAGCCTTGCCGATCAAGGATTTCATCTTGGAGGTCGTCCATTCTTATGGTATGCTAGGGTTCTATATCAGCTATTTAAATTTGGCAGCCAGAGGAGGTGCAGCGATGGGCGAAGAAACCAAAAACAACCGCAGCCGGAATACAGCACTTGTGCTGATTGGAGCCGGTCTTTTTTTGCTTCTAGACCATACGATAGGCTTTTTCCCCATTCTTGCGATTATCCTCGTCTTGCTTGGTATTCATCGGGTTCGTTCACGTAAAGAACGCAAGGGCTATGTGTTGATCGGCATCGGGGCGGTCATCTTATTCGGAGATCACATTACAATTGTGTTTTCTATTGTTTTAATTTCACTAGGCCTGTTTTTTATACGGTCGAAGCAAGTGCACAAGGACGATACGTATATTCAAAAGCAAAAGCTGATGGACAGCGTCCGCTTGGGCCGCGAGCCGTGGATTTTGCGCAACAGCTCGACTTGGTACATTATCGGTGAAACGTATATTGATCTCTCCCTTGCGATTCTGGAACAAAAAGAAACCACGTTGATTCTACAAGGGGTCGTCGGTGATGTGGACATTAAAGTGCCTGATGATATCGGTGTCTCCGTAGCTACTTCCGTGACTTTTGGACAAATTCAGGTGGCCAATGAGAAGGAATCCGGCGTAATGAACAAATTAACATGGCAATCACCCAACTATGAGCACTGTGATCATCGTGTGAAACTAGTTCTTTCCTACATCGTAGGAGATATCAAGATTAAAGTAATGTAACGTAGTGGAGGAGGTTCAGTACCTATTGGACGGCTATAAACGGCGATTAACCAACATGATATGGCGCAGTATGGCTGAATCAATCATCTTTAGTTTCTTTGTCTTAGGCGCTATTATTTATTTTTTGCAATCACGCAATTTGATCGTGCCGTTTGCGAACTGGCAGGAAGGCGTGAAGTTTACCTTTATGGCGATCTTGATCATCGGCAGCATAGGAGCAGGCTATGGCTATTGGAATAGCAGTCGTATAACAAGGCGGCTTGAGCCGATGATGGAAACGATGATTCTACTGGAAAAAGGCACATTTTCCCGTGAAGGCTTCGAATATGGGGAAGATGAAATTGGCCGTCTCAGCGAGCAGTTGGGGCGGATTATGAAGCGCTGGGAAGAACAGGTTACTTCCTTGCAGCGATTGTCCAACGATAATGCCGAGCTCGCAGAGAAGGCCAAATTATCCGCGGTTATTGAAGAGCGGCAGCGGTTGGCGCGGGAGCTTCATGATGCGGTGAGCCAGCAGTTGTTTGCGATCTCGATGACCGCAACGGCGGTTGGGCGGACGTTGGACAAGGATTTCGAGAAGGCCAAGCGCCAAATCCATTTGATTGAGGAAATGGCCTCTGTGGCGCAGTCCGAGATGAGGGCTTTGCTGCTCCATCTAAGACCGATTCATCTGGAAGGCAAACGGCTGTCAGAAGGGCTTGTGGAGCTGCTGAAGGAGCTCGCTGCGAAGGTCCCGATGGCGATCACGTGGGATATGGACGAAGAAATTCGTTTAAATAAAGGGATTGAAGATCATTTATTCCGGATTGTGCAGGAGGCTCTCTCGAATGCACTGCGTCATTCCAAGGCGAACAAGCTGGAAGTGAAGCTGCTGCATCGTCCGGACGGTGTTCGTCTGGCAATTCGTGATGATGGCGTCGGCTTTGAATTGGATGCGAAGAAGCTCACTTCTTATGGCATCGTATCGATGAAGGAGCGGGTCAACGAAATTGGCGGCTCAGTAGACATTATCACAGCACCGGATCGTGGAACACGGATTGAAATCAGGGTGCCTATACTTGCTTCTGAACTTGTTGCTGAAGGCTAGCTGAGGAGTCAAGAAATCGTTTGGAGTGAGAGGAGAAGCAAATGGACGACGCTTTGATTAAAGTTTTGCTTGTCGATGACCATGAAATGGTAAGAATCGGACTCGCAGCCGTATTAGGAACAGAGGATGGCATTGAAGTGGTGGGAGAGGCTAGCAATGGCCATGACGGCATTCGGCTTGCTCAGGAATATCGACCTGATGTCGTATTGATGGATCTAGTTATGGAAGGCATGGACGGGATCGAAACGACGAGGAAGCTGCTGCAATTGTACCCGGATTGCAAAGTCATCGTGTTGACGAGCTTCCTGGATGATGAGAAAATGTATCCAGTGATAGAAGCAGGAGCATTCAGCTATTTGCTCAAAACGTCACGCGCTTCTGAGATCGCGCAAGCGATCAGAGCGGCCGCCAAGGGGCAGTCGATTCTGGAGTCGCAGGTGGCCTCCAAGATCATGAACCGGTTTCGCCAGCCAAAGCCTGTCGCGGCGCCGCATGAGGAATTGACGGATCGCGAGATGGAAGTGCTGCGGTTGATCGCGAAGGGCAAGTCGAACCAAGAGTTGGCGGACGATTTGTTCATTGGTGTGAAGACCGTGAAATTCCACGTTACGAATGTACTTGCCAAATTAGGTGTTGAAGATCGCACGCAAGCGGCGATTTATGCATTTAAGCATGGGTTGGCAGAATAGCAGTAGCAGCTAAGTTACAAGGAGCGATAAGGATGAATTTATTAAAGCAAATCTGGAGCTGGTTCGGTTCCATTGCCATTTCGTTTGTACTAGTCGTATTTCTTGGTGTGTTTGTGTTCCAATCCACGAAGGTTATGGGTCATTCAATGGACCCTACGCTGCATGACACTCAGCGCGTGTACGTGTCTAAACTGTCTCATACGTTTAATTATGAACCCAACTATGGTGATATTGTCATCATTGATTCGCGTGTTGACATGAAACGTACGTTCAAAAACGATTTGCTCGACAGTCCGCTGCTTAGTCTGTTCACCAAAGGCGATGACAATCATGTCTGGATCAAACGCATAATTGGCAAGCCTGGAGATCAATTAGAGCTCAAAGATGATAAAATGTACCGCAATGGGCAACTGCTCGATGAGCCCTATATCAATGAGGCTATGCGGACAAACGGCAACAAGCAATGGAAAGTGCCGGATGATCATGTTTTTGTGATGGGAGATAATCGCAATAATAGCATGGATAGCCGTGTGATCGGCTTTGTTCCACTGGATCATGTTTTAGGCAAAAAGTTATTTTAACAGCAAACGGCCCTCGAGGTGAGCATGCAGGCGCATGAGCATCGCGAGGGCCGTTATTTTGGTTTACATCTGAGCGTCGAGCAGCAATCCGCTCATCGGAACGGGCAAGTATGCTTGCAGCTGTGAGCGATATTGGCCGTAGGGCTTCAGCGGCGAACTGGAGAGCTGAAAGAAAGACTCGGAAGGCAATTGCTGCAACTGGCCAAGTGAGTTCGCTAAGGACGCCGCGAAGCTCGTCACGCTGCCTAGACTTTTGCGCAGTGAGCCTGACGGGTTAATAAGCTGATGATGCAGCTCATCTTCCGCCAGCTCCAAGGTGCCGTCATCGAGGTTGGTAATGCCGATCTCTTGCAAGGCATAAGGCTTAGCCGCTTGCTCAAACCCGTTCAGCAATGAACGGTTCAAGTATTCAGGTGAATCCTTTAAGCTATTTTGAAATTGATTATAAGTATCAACAAATTGACGGATAGGTTCTAGGATAGTTTCGCTATCGGCATCTGCATGGAGGGAAGTTGCTGGGAAAGCAGCCGTGGATAGGCGAGCGTTCATTAAGGATTGTGCGGACTGTTTGACCACTTGGGCGGATTGAACAAATCCGGCCACCCCTTTGGCGGCTTTCTGGGCGAATTGCTTGTAAGGCAGTCCCTCGAAGGGCATGTTCAGAGATTCCCTTACGGTGGTTGACTTCCCACCGGAGGTCGCCCGGACGGCGCTGACACGGTAATAATCCTTATGGGTCTGATAGCTGCTTATCGCTGTGATTGGTGGATAGGCATTGATCATTCAAAACACCTCATTTCGCTTATGTATAGTATACCATTCGCAAGCACTGGGGTAAATTGGTACTTACTGCGTTCGAACAAATAAGATGTGTGTTTGGAGAGGGGGTCATTTCACGAATAACCGACATAAGATAGCATTATTGCTTCTTGTGGAGGCGGTGCCCTATGATTCGCAAACGATTGCCTTCTGTTGACGACCGGGCAATCCATCGATTGGTTGTTGAACAGTTAGTACCCTTTTCCAGGTTATATGACACAGGTGCTTCTATAACTTTCTCGGAAATACGCAAGCGGCTGAACCATAACAAAACATTTGTCCTTGCCAAAGGCTTGAAACAACCCTTCGGTTTCATCTCGGTAATCCGCAAATCGCATGTTTTGTTCGTGGATATGCTGGCCATTGATGCCCGTGAACAGGGCAAAGGCAGGGGGCGCGAGCTGATGAAGATGGCTGAAGACTTTGGAAAAAGTGAGCGCTGCCAATCCGCGGAGCTTTTTGTCGACGACAGCAACCCTAACGCCATCGGTTTCTATGCCAGACAGGGATATGAGATCAAAGAATACCTTGCAGAGTTGAGCTGCTACCGAATGAGTAAACGGATCGGCCGATAGGTGAGAGGGGCTGTCTTCAAGTAGACGTATCTACCTGAAAACAGCCGTTTTTTTATGCGCTGAAGATGGCTGAAATTTGGCTAAGCGGAATGTTTAGGGCTGCCATCGGTGTCTGGGCTGCGCCCCAAAAGAGCGGAAGACCAAAGGATGAATAGTTGGTAGGGATGGGATTCAGCGACGGATGATGACTTGCTGGTTTCGTTTGTTTCGTTTTTAAAGACTTGCTCGGTTTACCTTTTTTGGCTGTAGAGCTGAGTTTGGGACTAGTTTCTTCATTGAGAATTAAGCTGTTTTTTTCTACACGACTTAGGACACCATAGATTTCGGAACCATTGATCAAATAAATGAGAACAGGCTTTCCGCAAAAGCTGCGACAGGATTTTTCTGTAATCGGATGAATGGGCTGCATAAGGTTAAGGGCACCTCCGTAGTATTGTGTACTGTAGCCTATTCGGTGCTAGTGCGATCGGTATAGACAAATGTCTAGTTTGGTATAAGAAAATGTTATTAGTAAAAATACTCAGAAAAGTTGAATAGCTTGACAATTTTAGGTATGCTAAGCATATTGACTTTATTCTAATAGAGAAAGAATGATGCATAGATGAGTGGAGCTGTATTCTATATTTTCGGAGCAACGGGTGATTTGGCGAAAAGGAAGCTGTTTCCAGCCTTCTATAGCCTTTATCGCGAGGGTAAATTGGGAGAAAATTTTGCAGTTGTAGGTCTGGCCCGCAGACCGCGCACGAATGAGCAGTTTCGCGATGACGTGAAAAACTCGATTCAAGATTTTGCGCGTTACAAAATTGCAGACGAGGCCGAGTGGGAGCGTTTTGCAGAGCGCTTTGAATATATGTCGCTGGACATTAACAATGTGGCTGGATTCCACGAATTGAATGTGCTCACAAACAAGCTGGATGAGAAATATGAAACAGGCGGCAATCGTTTGTTCTATCTGGCTTTGGCGCCAGAGCTCTTCGGCAACGTGTCTTACAATTTAAGCGAAGGCGGCTTGCTGGAAACCAAAGGTTGGCACCGTCTTGTGATTGAAAAGCCGTTTGGCTACGATCTGCCGTCCGCAGAACGATTGAATGGACAACTTCGCCAAGTGTTCGAAGAAAAAGATATTTACCGCATCGATCATTACTTAGGCAAAGAAATGGTGCAAAATATCGAATTCGTACGTTTTGCGAATGCTTTCTTTGAACCGCTTTGGAATAATAAATACATAGCTAATATTCAAATTACACTCAGCGAAACCGTGGGTGTCGAAGAGCGCGGTGGTTACTATGACCACTCTGGAGCTTTGCGCGATATGGGTCAAAACCATATGCTGCAAATGCTGATGATGATGGCGATGGAGCCGCCTAGCCGCTTGCATCCGGAAGATATCCGCGACGAGAAGGTGAAGGTGCTTCGCTCCTTGCGTCTGTTCGAATCCGGTGACGACGTGCGTGCCAATGTGGTGCGTGGGCAATATGCGAGCGGGACGAGCCGCGGCAAGGATTTGCCGGCTTACCGTGAGGAAGATTCGGTTAATCCGGAATCGACGACAGAAACGTATTTTGCTGCAAGAGTGCATGTGGACAACTTCCGCTGGGCGGGAGTGCCATTCTACATCCGTACAGGGAAAAGGCTCCCGGTCAAAACGACGGAAGTCGTGGTCGAGTTCAAAAACATTCCGAATAATGTTTACTTAGCCAAAAAGCATGAGCTTGAACCGAATCTGCTCGTATTCCGCGTTAATCCGATGGAAGGCATCTATCTGAAGATGAATGCGAAACAGCCAGGCTCTGAAGGCATAATCGTGCCGGTTGCTATGGATTTCTGCCAAAGCTGTCAGATCGGCATCAACACGCCGGAAGCTTATGAGCGCTTGCTGCATGATGCTACGCGTGGTGACTCAACGTATTTCACCCGTTGGGATGAAGTTGCGCTCGCTTGGTCTTACGTTGATCGTATCGCAGCAGCTTGGACGGAGCAATCCGCTGATCTCAAGCATTACCCAGCCGGATCGTGGGGGCCAGTTGAAGCAACAGAGCTGCTGAGTCAGGATGGCTTCAAGTGGTGGCCGATTAATGGTCAACATGAAGGTGAAGTGGATTGGGCAGCCGTACAGAAGACAACGGTTTTAACCTAAGACAACACGCATAAAATCCAACAGGCGACTCTGCCTGTTGGATTTTTTATGGTATAATAGCAAGTACGGAGTAAATCTTATTAGTATACTTGGGGTGCGTTTATGTCGCGGAGAGCTTTTATCAGATGGCTGCTTGCCATTGGGGCTGCATTGGTTGGATTAAGTGCCTTTTTCAGTCAAAAGGTGAAGAACAAATTTATGCAGGCAGATCAGCCTGCAGTGTCATCGATCAAGCCTGAACCCGCGCAACCCGTGGTGCAAACGACGACTGAACCACTGGCAACTGGCCCGCTTATGTCCTATTTTATATTAAGCGATCTGCATGTCAGTGTCGGTGATCCATCGACGGGGAAGAAGCTGCGGCAAGCATTGGACGATATTAAGCAGTTCGACGGTCCTGTCGATGCGATTATGTTGACGGGTGACTTGACGGATACAGGGACGGAACGAGATTATAAAGAGCTGCGTACCATTGTAAGTGAATATAAACTTCCGCCTGTTCATGCGAATATGGGGAATCATGATTACTACACGATCTGGATCAATACAGCGAATAGCTGGGATCAAGCCGCCGTTCCGAATGGCAAAAGTGATCAGATGAGCAGAGAGCAGTTCAAGAAATTTTTTGGCTACTCGCAAGTCTATAATGATTTCACAACCAAGGGGCACTCGATCCTGCTGCTGTCGCAAGAAGCCTATGTGCAAGAGAAACCGGAAGTCGGGGAAGGCGCATGGTATTCCGATGAACAGTTGGCTTGGTTCAAAGAACGTGTCCAAAGTTTATACCAGCCGGGAAGACCCCTGTTCGTCATGACGCATCAACCTTTGCCGCCTAGCGGGGCAGACGGGGGATCGCATCAATTAATCCGAGCTATTAAATTCCGCGAAATTCTAAAGCCCTACAAAAATGTATTTGTGTTCTGCGGACATCGTCATCAGGATTTCCAGAATGGAACGCCGCATTACGTGCAAGAAACGTTTCATTTTTTCCACAATGCTTCGGTCGGAAGGACGTTAAACCGCGCCTATCAGCAGGAAGCCAAGACGAAAGCGCAAGGTATCTATGTGCAGGTATTTGCGGATAAGGTCGTCGTGCGAGGGCGAGAATTCAGCAACCGTACGTTCCTTGATGAAGCGAACTGGAGCATCGATTTGCAAAAAGCGCAGGTTTGAAGAAATTGTATTCATGTAAAAGCAGAAGGGAATAAACTAACAAATGACAACGCAACTCTCTAAACTTCTCGAGACGGAAGTCGCTAAACGACGGACGTTCGCGATTATTTCTCACCCGGATGCGGGGAAAACAACACTGACGGAGAAACTCCTTTTATTCGGAGGAGCCATTCGGTTGGCAGGTACGGTCAAAGGACGTAAAGCCAGTAAACATGCTACATCAGACTGGATGGAGATTGAGAAGCAGCGTGGTATCTCGGTTACTTCGAGTGTGATGCAGTTCGATTATGAAGGTCATCGTGTCAACATTCTGGATACGCCTGGTCACCAAGATTTCAGTGAGGATACGTATCGGACACTGACTGCCGCGGATAGCGCAGTGATGCTTATTGACGTGGCCAAAGGGGTAGAGACTCAGACGAAGAAATTGTTTCAGGTCTGCCGGATGCGCGGCATCCCGATTTTCACCTTTATCAATAAATTGGATCGTGAAGGCCGTGATCCTTTTGAGCTGTTGGAAGAACTGGAGGAAGTACTCGGTATTCGTTCCTACCCGATGAACTGGCCGATTGGTTCGGGCAAACAGTTCTGCGGCGTGTACGATCGCGGCAAATCGCAATTAGAGCTGTATCAAGGTGATGATCACAAAGATATTCAAGTTCGCAAAGTGGATGGCGTTGATGATCCCTTAGTGAAACAAATTGCCGGTGAATTCCTGCACAAGCAATTAAGCCAGGATATCGAGCTTCTCGACGTCGCGGGAGATCCTTTTGACATGGAGAAAGTGCTTAAGGGTGAGCTTACGCCTGTCTTCTTCGGCAGTGCGGTGAACAATTTCGGTGTTCAGACGTTCCTTGAGAATTTCTTGCAGCTTGCGCCTAAGCCGGAGCCGCGGAATAGTACAGCAGGTGTAATTGAGCCTACGAAAGAAAAGTTTTCCGGTTATGTGTTCAAAATTCAAGCGAATATGAACCCGGCCCATCGCGACCGTGTTGCCTTCTTGCGGATCGTTTCCGGCAAGTTCGAACGCGGGATGTCCGTGAAGCATGTTCGTATCGGCAAAGATATTAAACTCGCTCAGCCGCAGCAATTTTTGGCCCAAGATCGCGATATCGTGGAGACAGCTTATCCTGGAGATATTATCGGGTTGTTCGACCCGGGCATTTTCCGAATCGGGGATTCGCTCAGCGAAGGCGAAGAGATTGTTTTCGACGAGCTGCCGACGTTCTCGCCAGAGCTCTTCAGCAAGGTTTCGATCAAAAATGCCTTGAAGCAAAAGCAGTTCCTCAAAGGGATTGATCAGTTGACAGAAGAGGGTATGATCCAGGTGTTCACGACATTCGGGTTCGAAGATATGATCCTTGGTGTTGTCGGCCAACTGCAATTCGAGGTGCTTGAGCACCGGATGAGATCGGAATATGGCGTAGACATCCTATTACAGCGCCAGAACTATCAGTTCGCGCGTTGGATTGTGGACGAGAAGATTGATCCAAGTAAATTCCGGATTAACTCCCAGTTGGTGAAGGACAAAAAGGGCAACTATGTAGGTTTGTTCGAGAGTGAATATGCACTCAGATCTTCTGTTGAGAAGAATCCGACCGCGAAGTTTCTAACGAGTGCTCCATAAGCGTAAAATGAAAGAAGAGGCCTTTCCCAGATGATCATCTGGGGGATGGCCTCTTCTTTCATTTTAGTCGCCAATGGTCGGTTTGTTTCATACAATAGGTACGGGTAATGAAGTACTCCTACACTGGCAGGTAAGGAAGTGAACACAGACGTGCACGTCTTGATTGTTGCTCCTGAACAGATTCCAGTACCCCCAGTTTTGGGTGGTTCCGTCGAAATATGCATACACGCTATCGCACGCCAGCTTGCCAAAGAGCACCATGTAACCGTCATCTCAAGGCGGCATATGAAGTACGCTCATGTGACGCGGGAGGGTCGGCTCACGATCGTTAGAGTTCCTACAGGGAGCAAAAACCGCTATTTGCATGAAGTACTCAAGGCCACTCGCGGAAAGACGTATGATTGGATTCAAGTTGATAATAGACCCTATTATGCGGCTATGGTCAAGAAGCATTTTCCCCGTATACCGGTCTCTCTCTTCATGCACTCTTTGACCTTCATGAAGCCTCCTTATGCGTCCATTGCGAGGTGTGCCAAACATTTAGACAAAGTGGACTGGATTGTAGCGAATAGCAGCTCATTGGAACAAGAGTTAGTAGGGTTATACCCCAAGCAGAGCGGCAAGGTTCACAAAATCTATCTGGGCACCGATGTAGACAGGTTTAGTCCAAGATCGACGGATGCGATCAGACGACTTAGGAAGAAATACCGCGTTGGCAGCGGTTTTCAGGTCTTGTACGCAGGTAGACTGATTAGGCGCAAGGGGATTTCTCTACTGATTCGCGCTGTCCATTTGGCAAGGAAATCCGTTCCTGATATGAAGCTGCTAATCGCAGGCGGAGAGCAAAGCAAAGGTTTCAAAGCAGCGCTGCAGAAGAAGGCTAAGAAGCTTGCGGTGCCCACGAAGTTCTTAGGGAATATCCCGCATCGCAGGATGCATCATGTCTATGGGCTTGCGAATTGCTTCGTCTGCCCATCCCAACAGCATGAGGCGTTCGGACTTGTCAATGTGGAAGCAATGGCATCCGGGCTGCCTGTTATTGCCTCAGCCAATGGCGGCATCAAAGAAGTGATACTGCATGAGCATAACGGTGTATTGATACATTCGTTCCGAAGTCCCAAGGCATTCGCAGAGGGAATTGTGGCCATCGCGAAGCAAAAGGAACGGGCGATATGCTTAGCCAGACAGGCGCGGCAAGATGTCGTGAATCAATTCAGCTGGCAGGCCACAGCACAATCATTGGCCGATTTGTATAGACTGAAGCTGGAGGCGGAACATGAAGAAGACTTCCAAGAAACGGAGCGGGATCCGTTATCCCCGGTATATTATGAGCAAAATTGGCAAGACGAAGGCTGTGGAAGCGAGGGCATCGCTCAGGAAATATGTGCCAACGACGAAACGGATGACGTTAGAGACACTTAAACAAATGCTCGCACAGTATAAAATGGTTTATATCAAACCGAATGTTGGGATGTTTGGTAATGGTGTTATCCGCGTAGAACAAGCTGAATCCGGGAAAGCAGAAGAAAAAGAGAAGGAAAAAGAGCAGCTTTTCTCGTATCAGTCCGGCGTAACTGTAAGAAAGTTTAAAACGTTCGAAGAGATGTATGCTTCTATCAGCCGGGTGACGAAGAGTCGACCCTATTTGGCACAAAAAGGGATTCATTTGCTCAAATACAGAGGGAACCGTTTTGATCTGAGGGTCATGGTGCAGAAAACGCCGCTTCAAACGTGGGAAACAACGGGGATTATTGGCCGTGTAGCGCATCCGAGCAAGATTGTGACGAATTTTCATAACGGAGGCACCTTGAAGTCCGTAGAAACGCTGCTGCACAGTTATTTGCCAGCAAGTCAACGGAAGGGATACATCAAGAAGCTGCGTACGCTTGGGGTCCAAATAGCGAATGCAATGAATGCGCGATATAAAGGGGTTAAGGAAATCGGTGTCGATGTCGCTCTGGATCATGACTTGCATCCTTGGGTTCTCGAAGTCAATACGAGTCCAGATCCATTCATTTTCCGTCGCTTGACGGACAAACGCATTTTTGCCAAAATCAGACGGTATTCCAGATCTTACAGCCGGTTATGAAATCATAACCGGTCTGTTGTTGTATTGGTCAAAGCTTCGCTCGATTTCGTAGACGGATACAGGAGGACTTAACAAATAGCCTTGAATGGTCGTACAGGTCGTTTCTTTCAATATTTCAAGCTGGCTTAATTCTTCTACGCCTTCGGCAACAACTTGTACGTTAAGGGCATGTCCAAGATGGATAATGGCAGTGGTAATGGCCAAGTCGTCCTTGTTGCATTGGATATTCTGGACAAAGGATCGGTCTATTTTCAAGCAATGAATAGGAAAATGCTTCAAGTAATTGAGGGATGAGTAGCCGATTCCGAAATCATCGATAGAAATGGAAATGCCTTTAGTGCATAGTTTCTCCAAGACTGCAATGGTTGTCTCCATATTCTGCATGATGGAGCTTTCGGTAATTTCGAATTCCAAGTAAGAAGGATCAATGCCTGTTTTTTCGATAATATGAATGGCTTTATCAGAGAAGCCTTCATCTTGAAACTGACATGGAGAGATATTGACGGCAATCTGGTAGTTCAGGATACCTGCTTCCAGCCATCTCACTTTCTGTAGACAAGCTTCCCGAAGGACCCACTCGCCAAGGGGTAGAATTAAGCCGCTCTCTTCTGCAAGCGGAATAAACTCGTTCGGAGGAACCAGGCCGAGTGTAGGATGATTCCAGCGCACCAAAGCTTCCAGGCATATAATGTTGCCTGTCGAAAGTTCAAGACGCGGCTGATAGTAGAGCATAAGCTGATTTTCTATAATAGCCTGGCGCAGTTCGGTTTCCATTTGAACTTGATTGCTGAATGGTTGTTGAAGCAGTGAGTGATACGCAACCAGTTTGTTTTTGCCTGTCTGTTTGGCCGCTAACAACGCTCGATCTGCCTGATGCATGGCTTCTTCGATGGAAACAGAGGGATTAATCTGGCTTGTCCCTATGCTGACGTTAATATAGCAAATCTGTTCCATAACAAGAAAGGGTTTATCAAAGAGGTGTTGGACTTGATAGGTAAGAGAAGCCATCTGTTCTTGCGATTCTGTACATAAAAGAAGTCCGAATTCATCATCGCCTGTTTGAACAACAAGGTCACAATGTGGAACGGTTTGCAGCCTCTCCGCTACTTGGTGAAGCAGAAGATCACCATATCGATAGCCGAAGGAGGCATTAATGTGTCGAAAACGATCGATGTCGAGCATGAGAAGGACACAGGAGGACGATGCGCTAGAGACACGTTTGGGAGGGCGAATCGCTTTATGAATCAGGTCTTGAAGATTATGGCGATGGTGAATACGAGTGACTTGATGGGTACTCCGCAGAGTACCTAAGGTTGTTGCTGTGGCCAAGTGAAAAAGGCGCCAGACTGCTTTCATTGCGATCACTCATTCCCACATCATAGTTGTTCATTTACCTTTTATCATAAAACGAAAGGCAAGCTGGAGACAATATTATAAATTAGTTTATTTTCCAAAAAATAGCATTATTCGCGAGGCGCCTTTGTGAAACTTTAATGAAAATGTCGAACTGTGACGAAAATGATCGACGAACAATAGTTGTTGACAATGAAGCCTGAAAAATGAGAAAATGTACGCGTGTACATAATGAACGAACATAGCAATGAAAGGAGGGTTATTCATGGTAACAAGAAAAGAGGTAGCAGAGCTGGCAAAGGTATCTGAAGCGACCGTTTCTCGTGTATTTAATGGCATTGGACCTATGAAGCCTACTACCAAGGCGCGAGTTCTGGAAGCGGCCGAGCTGTTGAAATATCATCCGAACGCGATTGCCCAAAGTTTCGCGAGAAGACGCAGCGGGAATCTTGGCGTGGTGCTGCCGTATATGCCTAAAGTGCATCTGTTCTCTGCTTATTATTTCTCCGAAATATTAAGCGGCATCGCCGAACAAGTGCGGGAACTTGGCTATGACCTGCTGTTGTCGCTAATGAAACCGGATGAGAGCCTGGATTATGCCTCGCTTTATCGTTCTCAGAAAGTAGATGCTTGTGTGATTCTGGGCGCCAGAGACACGCCAGGGCAGCGGGAATCGCTTATGCACTTGCAAGAACAAGGATATCCCTTCTGTTTGGTTAATCAGCGATTCGAAGGGTTGTCTTTCCATGAGGTAGATGCTGATCATGTGGAAGGCAGTTATCAAGCCGTTCGGCATTTGCAGGATGAGGGCTTCCGAAAGATTGCGTTCTTGAACGGCTCGCTGGGATACTCGAATTCCGTCGATCGACTTGAGGGATATAAGAAAGCCATGCAGGATGCGAAGCTGGAAGTCGCTCCGGAGCTGCTGCTCGAAGGTAATTACAGCCGCAAAAGCGGCTATGAAGCAGCCTCGCGCTTATGGGAGCTGCGAGATCAAGTCGAAGCGGTATTCGCTGCCAATGATCGCATGGCTATCGGCTTGATGCAAGGGCTTCGAGAGCGAGGCTGGGTAGGCGGACGGGACTTCGCCGTGATTGGCTGCGATGACTCCGATGCGGCCAAACTTAGTGATCCTCCGCTAAGCAGCATAAGCGTTCCTTTCTTCGAAATGGGCAAGGAAGCCGCCCGTGGCGTATTGGCGGGCGTTCTTCATGGAGAAGCGGTTCATCCAGCGCACATTAAGCTGCCTACCCAAGTGGTGGTCAGACAATCATCCAAAAGAAATCAGGCCAATCGAAGTCAAAAGTCTTGAAATTGGGTAATAGCGAGTGAAGGAATAACACGATTATAAGGAGGCATTTAATCATGATTACGAAATCATTCAATATTGGCATGGTCGGCTATAAATTTATGGGGAAGGCGCACAGCCATGCTTATAAAGATACGCCCATGTTCTTCCCACAAACAGCGGTGCCGAAGATGAAGCTCATCTGCGGCAGAGATGTTGACGGTGTTAATGAAGCGGCCGAGAAATTCGGCTGGGATGGGTATGTCACCGATTGGCGCGATCTGGTCTCGCATCCCGAGATCGACATTGTCGATATCAATGCGCCCAGTGATGCGCACAAGGAAATTGCGCTGGCCGCCGCCAAGGCCGGCAAGCATCTGTTCTGCGAGAAGCCGCTGGCGCTGACCCTTGCGGATGCGAGGGAAATGCTGGAAGCGGCGGAAGCAGCCGGGGTGAAGCACATGGTGGGCTTCAACTATCGGTTTGCTCCAGCGGTGCAGCTTGCGAAGAAGTTGGTTGAGAGCGGCCGTCTCGGTGATATCTACCATTTCCGCGCCTGGTTTTTGCAGGATTGGATCGTAGATCCAACATTCCCCTTGGTTTGGCGCCTTCAGAAGGAAATCGCCGGTTCCGGGGCACATGGGGATTTGGGCGCGCATCTGATCGATTTGGCTCATTTCTTGGTTGGCGACATGAAGGAAGTGATCGGAATGAGTGAAACGTTCGTCAAAGAGCGCCCGCTGCCTACCGAGATGGCCGGTCTCAGCGCCAAGGGAAGCAAGGATGCCCCAACCGGTCCTGTTACGGTGGATGATGCGACGCTGTTTATGGCGCGTTTTGCGAATGGCGCGCTGGGCAGTTTCGAGGCTTCTCGATTTGCGCCAGGGCACAGGTGCACGAATTCTTTTGAAATTAACGGTAGTAAGGGTAGTGTGAAGTTTGATTTTGAGCGTTTGAATGAACTGCAGGTGTACTTCACAAGCGATGACGAGGATGTTCAGGGCTTCAGACGTGTTCTGGCGACAGACGCCCCTCATGCTTATATGGATGCTTGGTGGCCTGCGGGACATACGATTGGCTATGAGCATACCTTTGTTCATGAGGTTGTGGAGTTAATGACTGCGATAGCGGAGGACCGCCAGCCAGTTCCCAATTTCCATGATGGGGTGAAATGCCAGGAAGTGCTGGAAGCAGTGGATCAATCGATTGCAGAACGTCGCTGGGTGAGCATAAGTGAAGTGTAAGAGAGATAGGCAAATGAGAGGGGTAAGCTGTGTATGGGTAAACAGGCATTAATCGTCTGGGGAGGCTGGGATGGCCATCAGCCGGAAGAGGTAGCGGGAATATTGGCAGATGTACTGCGCAACGAAGGATATGGGGTCGAGGTCTCCGATACCTTGGACAGTTTCAGAGATGCGGAACGGCTTGCTGGCGTTGATCTCATTGTGCCTGTGTGGACGATGGGAAAAATTGAAAGCGAACAACTGAAACCCTTGATCGCTGCGGTCAAGGAAGGCGGAACAGGCATCGCAGGCTGCCACGGCGGCATGGGCGATTCTTTCCGGAATGAAGTGGAGTATCAATACATGGTAGGTGGGCAGTGGGTAGCGCATCCTGGCAATGACGGCGTGACTTATACGGTTCGGATGAAGGATACAGGACATCATCTTACAGCGGGAATGACTGATTTCGTGGTCGTTTCGGAGAAGTATTATATGCATGTGGACCCCGCTATTCAGGTTCATGCGGTAACAGATTTCGGCGATGTGGAGATGCCTGTTGTGTGGACCAAAACCTATGGAGCGGGCAAAGTTTATTATAATTCATTAGGGCATCAGGCCAATATTGTCCGCATGCCGGAAACACTAGAACTCATGCGTCGCGGTTTATTGTGGGCGACTAGATAACACATTAGGGGGAACAAAGGAATGAGCAAGAAGAAAGTCGGTATTATCGGTTGTGGGAATATTAGTGCAGCGTATATGAAAAATATCCCTAACTTTGCACATTTGGAACTGCTGGCCTGTGCAGATATTGATCTAGACCGCGCCAGAGCCAGAGCTGAGGAATTCAACATTCCGCATGCCTACTCTGTTCAAGAGCTTCTGCAGGATGCCAATATTGATATTGTGATCAATCTGACGATCCCAGCTGTGCATGCAGAAGTTTGTTTGCAAGTGCTTGAAGCTGGCAAGCATGTCTATGTGGAGAAGCCGCTAGCGGTTACGCGTGAAGAAGGACAACAGATTCTGGAGGTTGCCCGCCTTCGAGGATTGCTAGTGGGCAGTGCGCCGGACACGTTCCTTGGCGGTGGCATTCAAACATGCGTGAAGCTTATCAATGACGGCTGGATCGGTACGCCGATCGCCGCAACGGCCTTCATGATGGGAAAAGGGCACGAGCATTGGCATCCGGATCCTGAGTTCTACTATGCCAAGGGAGGCGGCCCGATGTTCGACATGGGTCCTTACTACCTGACAGCCCTTGTGGCTTTGCTGGGCCCGATTCGCCGAGTGACGGGCTCCACGAATATTAGCTTCGCGGAGCGAACGATCACGAGCGAGAAGAAGCGTGGGCAAAAAATCGTTGTAGAAACACCTACCCATATAGCTGGCGTTCTTGATTTCCATAACGGAGCGATTGCCACACTCGTGACAAGTTTCGATATTATGGGAGGCACTCAGCTGCCAAACCTTGAAGTGTATGGCAGCCAAGGCTCTCTGCGCATCCCGGACCCGAACACGTTCGGCGGTCAAGTCATGATTCGCAAGCATGGCTCTGATTGGGAACCTATTCCGCTGTCACATGGTTACACGGAAAATAGTCGCGGCCTTGGTGTTGCCGCTATGGCTGAAGCCTTGATTACCGGTGAGAATGAGGCTCATCGTGCCAACGGTGAATTGGCTTACCATGTGCTGGAAGCGATGCATGGCTTCCATGATGCCTCGGATTCAGGCAAGCACTATGTGATGCAAAGCAGCTGCGAGAGGCCATCTCCACTGGAAATAGATGCTATTTTATAAGTTGTCGCACAAAGATGAGGTTGTCCACCAAGGTTTACTGCTTGGGGATAACCTCTTTTTTGTTGCTATCTGGCTAGGCTAGGGTTAACATGAGTTTGGGCTTCTCGAGTGGAAGACATCCGGCTGCTTGCCAATTCCCAGGTGTGTTGGGATAAAGCCAGCCAAGGGATTGCCTAAGCAGTCCCCTAGCCAACCAATGACATCGTTTCATTCGAGATGATCTTTAAGCGTTTCGACCAGTTGGTTCTGAATATTGGATTCACTATGCTGCCATATGATTTCGAAAAGTACGCCAAGCCCCGGCAATACCCGTTCCTCTCCGCCGATGGAATCTTCAATAACTTCTTGAAGTTCATCATTCGATTTATTCTGGACTCGCTGGACGATGGCCTGTCTTAAAGTAATATTCATATGTGGACCTCGCTTCCATGTCGTTATCACTATTAATATGTGCAAGATGCCGCCCGTTCATCCTCCCACACTTCACCACCTTTGGCTGAGAGTGAGATGAGGGACAGTTCTATGTTATACTTTGAACATTAACTTGGAATTTGGGGGAAACATAAGCTGATGAGAAAGCAATTTGCCATTATTGGCATGGGAAGATTCGGCTCCAGTGTCGCAAGAACGTTGTCACAACTAGGCTTCGAAGTGATGGCGATTGATTCTCGGGAAGACACTGTGCAGGAAATCTCCTCGATTGTCACACATGCCGTACAAGCCGATTCGACCGATGAAGAAGCATTGAGAGCACTGGGTATCCGTAATTTTGACGTTGTCGTAGTGGCGATCGGCGAAGATATTCAGGCAAGTATTCTGACTACATTAATCCTTAAAGAAATGGGCATACCTACGGTTGTCGTGAAAGCCGTTAATGATCTGCATGGCAAAGTTTTGAAAAAAATTGGCGCAGATAAAGTCGTATACCCCGAAAGAGATATGGGACAGCGTGTAGCCCATCATTTAATTTCATCTAATATTGTTGATTACATCGAATTATCTGCTGATTACAGCATTGTGGAAATTAAAGCTTCGAAACAATTGGTTGGCAAAAGCCTTATACAGCTTGATATTCGGGCCAAATATGGCTGCAATGTCATCGCGATCAAACAAAATGATAAACTGATCATTCCACCGAGTGCGGAAGAAACCTTGCGATCAGACGATATCCTCGTATTAGTTGGTAAAAATTCGAATCTTCAAGCTTTTGAAGTGACTTTCGCGGAGTAGGTTGAATGAAATGAAAAATATACATATCCAAATCATGTCTGTCCAAAATGCCAGAGTCAAAGAGTGGGCGCAGCTTCTGGAGCGTCGCGGCCGGGACAAGCAAGGAAAATATCTGATTGAAGGCTATCATCTGGTGGAAGAGGCACTTCGTGCTGGGGCTATGGTGGAAACGATCGTTTATAGTTTGGAAAAGGGTGCGCCAGCTGGGTGGGATGACCTTGACCAGGCTTCTTCAGTGGAATGGGTTGGCGTCAGCCCAGCCGTGCTGGAGAAATGTTCGGACACGCAGACCCCGCAAGGCGTGCTGGCCATCGTCGCTCGGCCGCAGCTCGGTATAGATGAGCTGCTCGCTGGCGAGCATGATCTGGTTGTCGTCCTGGATGGCGTTCAGGACCCAGGCAACCTCGGCACGATCATCCGCAGCGCGGATGCCGTCGGGGCTAATGCTGTTGTGCTCGGCCGGGGCACGGTCGATCTGTATAACCCCAAGACGATCCGCTCGACGATGGGATCGATGTATCATCTGCCGATTGTCGAGGCAGATCTGGGGGTGCTGCTGCCGCTCGCGCGTGAGCGCGGCGTGCGGCTTGTGACCACGAGCCTGCAAGCGGAGCGTTCGTGTTACGACACGGACCTGCGGCAGCCGACGTGGCTGATCCTCGGCAACGAAGGCAAGGGCGTGTCGCCGGAGGTTGCCGCGCAGTCGGATGTGCAGGTGATCATCCCGATGCAGGGCAAGGCGGAGTCGCTGAACGTTGCGATGGCTGCGACGGTGCTGCTGTTTGAGGCTTCGCGGCAGCGGTTGGGTGGAATGTAGATATTTTATAACTGTGAGTTGTAATTCACTTTGTCACCGTTTGGAACGTCATTTGTCATAGATTTGGAACGTAATTTTGTCACTACTAAGACTAGTCCCGATGTGGCTTGAAGCCTTGATGCATCGGGATTTTTTACGTGCTATGCGATTAGGAAGTAGCATGAATTTAGAGTGAGAACGAATAGAAGTTCGTGAATTTTATCTTGAAAATTTCTGGAAAAATTTTTGTCATAAATCGTTAATTTACAAGGGAGGCTTCCATGAATATTATTGGTGAAAACATAAAAAGGTTGAGAAAGATCCATAACTTAAATCAAGTTGATTTTTCAAATCTAATTGGTGTTTCTCAAGGTAGCTTGAGCGATATAGAAGCAGGAAAAAGTAAACCAGCTGTAGATACGGTTGTTTCTATTTACAAAAATTTTGAATGTTCATTGGAGTGGTTGCTTACTGGTTCTATTAACCAAGTGGATGAAGAGAAAGAGTCTGAATATCGTAATTTGCAATCAACTTCATTTGAGAGTGAGTTAATTAGTGCATTTAGAAAACTTAGTACAGAAAATCAGTTAGAAATATTTGAAATTATTAATATCAAACTAAGGAGATAACTAGATAATTTTCTCGAATAAATTTAACTTTGCCTTTGACAATGTAAGATCGATTGATAGGGGAGATCACAATGGGGAATGGGCAAAAGAGAAATGAAATCTGTTTCTGTGGAAGTGGAAAAAAATTTAAAAGGTGCTGCATAAATAAAAATGTAAATATCTCATTTAAATTTGTTCATGCATCTCAACAAAGTCCTGAACCTAATCTTGGAATTGTGCCAAGCTTAGAGTTTCAAGGACAGAGAGTACGTACTATTTGGAGTACCTTATATTTCCGCCCCTTACGTGAGACATTTCATGAATTTCTTATTTTGATGGCTTATAGAAATACTTATGGCAAAGAATTTCATGAAAATCAGGTATCAATTCCGTCTGATAAACGTCATGTTACATTTAAATGGTGGGAGGCTTATTGCGAGTGGGGGTTTAAGAATATAAATAACATTGTTGAAATAGAGAACGGCAAAGTTTATTACGGAACTTCTACTGGTGAAATTCAGTCATTATTACAACACGCTTATGATTTATTTTGCCTTCAAATTGTAAATAGGCTTCCGGAATTTTTTATTTCTAAGCTTAGAGATGTTCATGAGTTTCAGGGAGTAAAATACGAAGTAGCTGTCGCAGCAATTATGGCTAGAGCAGGATTTGAAATTGAATTTCTTGATGATAATTATAAAAGTGAAGTCCATTGTGAATTTATTGCTACACATAAAGAATCGGGTCAAAAGATTGGAGTGGAGGCAAAAAGCAAGCGAAGAAAAGGTGTGTTACATGAAGAGGGAGAGTTTAATGCGGATGCTGATAATAGAGGGAATATTCAACATCTATTTAGAAAAGCGAGAACACAAAAACCAAAAGACATCCCATTCCTTATTTTTATTGATATGAATTTACCTTCAACTAATGTAAATAATAATTCATTTGATGGGGAACCTCCCGATAAGACATGGGAACATGATATTGATCAGATTTATGCTAATTATAAGAACCAATCCACTTCACCTGATCCTTTTAATGCAGTGTACTTCACAAATTTTGCTTTTTATTATCAAGGAAATAATAGTCTCTCGTTTCCATGGATAACCTACATTAAGAAATCCGAATCACCTGAACATGAAATAAGAGAAAACAGCTTACTTGAATGTATTCAAAGTTCCATAATGAGGTATTCAGATATCCCTCAGGAAATATGAATGATTATTTAAAAGCTCCTCTACTTTATATTGTGAACGCAATGTTAGTTTGCTGTAAAAAATAAATTACATGTATTATCCACTTATAGAGATTGGTGTAATGGTTATTATTGAGACTTTTTAGTTGATATTTTTGAGACAAAAATTAAAGCCTGAAATAGCAGGATCCATGCTATTTCAGGCTTATTCTTTTTTATGTGTTAAAAGAAAATATAATATTAGGCTGGCGTAAGCGCTAAGAACGGGCAGTATAGCGAAAACTGATATTACAAAAAAAGGTGATAGTCCGTTTTTAACGAATTATTATCCTAAGATGTTTATATGAAATATTACCATGACAATGATTACGAATAAATAAAAAACTAAAGGAGAAGAGGGAGTATATTGAATGAAGAGAATGACTATTTCATAGAAACAATGGAAAGAGAAGAATTGGCTGAATTTATTGATAAAGTAGCACAGCTAGCTGGACTTGAAGTTGAAGAAGGTCAAGATATAACAGAAGAATGGCGAGAATGGTAAATAAATAAGTAATTCAAGTAACGAGAAACTAGTATAATAACCATGACGAGAGGCAGTCGGTCATTCCAGCTGCCCGTCGTGTTAAGAGATAGGACAAACAGATAAATTTGTAAATCAAGAGGTAGATGTTATGCAAGTTCATATTACTCGGTTGTTGTTATTCCTCTCGTTAACCCTACCAACCCTGCTAACTTTATATTTGTTGTTAAAATTCTATCCATACACCGGGCTAGGGAGAATCATAACCCTACCATTCACAATTGTATTTAATGGTGTAATTATTATTATGGGCATGACATGGATTGTTAAATTAAAATACCCGCATTTCGCTGTGAAATGGATATTAGTATCGTTATTAACAGTATTCGTTGCATTGATATCTTACCCCCAAGATTACGGGCCACACGTCATAATAAAAATATGGAATGATTTAAAATGAATCAAAAACAGCCATGGGAGGAATACCATGTATAAGTTTCTAGCATTAAATGATCAAAAACTATTAGGCGGTTCATACTTTGCAGATCCAAGAGTTGCATATGGGAAAGAAAGTGCAAAGTTTAGAGGATCATTGCTTACTTTATTTGGAGAACCTGTATACAAAACTGATGATGCTTCGAATGCTTACACATATGTGATCCAAGTAAAAGAAAACAATCAAAATGCATTTATATTCACGGTTTACGAAGGACCTAGCGGAACAGCGATTGGATATAATGGTAAGGGAGATAAGGAAACGGAGACAGCTGCTGAAGCTTTAATAACCGAAATTAAAATGACCACTCCTCTTGATTATGAAGAAGTGGTTATTTATCATGATTTTGGTAATAAAATTACATATGGATGCAAGAATGGAATTTGCTATTTTAGTGAAGAATTAGGTGCAATTAACTTTGAGCTTGATCAGGAATAGACCAAAGATATACTAAGGGATTCGTGGGTAGTGGAATTATGAATGTGAGTGGCGATTATACTAACGGATAACGATAGCTTAAGTAACTTCATAATAAATCAAAAGAAAACCCGGCATTCACGCCGAGTTCGTTGTTACATAAGTATTACCATGTAAGCCATCCGCTCGTTCTTTTGTAAGCGACAATCATATCGAATTTCTCTGAACGGACTAATTGAGTCATTTTGTTTCTGTAAATCCTGTAATGATCTTTACGACAGGATTTTAGTTCTTTATCGTAGTGAACAGCTTTGATCCCTTTTCGAACCTCTTTTAGTTTCTCAATTCGAGGGTCCTTACAGCGTTTTTTCTTGATGAAATTTTTCTTGCTTGCAATTTCGCATTCCCAAGCCATGATTTCTTCTTTATCAAACATTTTCTTCCCCGTTGCGTGGGGTTAGATTATGGTTTGCACCATGACACCATCGCAACTAACGGAAGAAAGTATTTGGATTTTGCATGAAATCCTCTCCTTAGAAAAGCTCTGTGAATCACAAATAAATTATCGTATAAATAAATCTAATAAGCAACAAATAAAAATTTATCATTCCTCTAACGCAAGAATGAGAGTTCAATAACAACAAGAGGCAGCCGACCTTATTGGATCGGTTGCCTTTTCTCAACTATCGGGCAGATTACGTGAATGCAATGACAATGAAATGATTGCGACTACGAAAGCAGACGAGTCGCTTTTTTTGTTATCGAGCCATCAGTAAAACGTCAGTCATAAATTTAGGAGTAGAATGGTAAAATCAGACTGTGGCTAAATGGAATTATTGAATATGAGGAGGTAACTATGATATGACTTTCCCACTAAACCATCAGAATGTCTCTGGGTCGCCAAGGAGAAAGTACTTGATCTAGTTACAGCTCAGGCTATTCGTACCCGATATCAAGCCTATTTATCTTTTAATGGAAAAATTAATTATATGGAATATGTCACTGCGTCCGAATTTGATGCAAAAGAGTTAATAAAACATCCAAGCAGTCTGGCATTTTTTATAACGATGAATAGTTATGCACTTATTTGTACCAATTGGGCAGCCGCCGGTACGATCGACGTCTAGATAAACATTCCAAAATATGCTGTATTCTAATGAGAAATCAAAGGAGGGATCTGTTTGGAGTACCAAGTTCCCAAACACTGTATTTCAGTTGCAGGTCTAGTCACCAATGAGAATGGTGAGGTATTGTTGCTTAGAACACATTGGCGTTCGGATACCTGGGAAATGCCAGGGGGAAATGTTGAATTGGGAGAACCTCTCGATAAAGCAATTTGCAGAGAGGTTCAAGAGGAGACGGGCATCGTTATTAAGCCAATTGGAATAACTGGTGTTTATATGAATATTACGAAACAAGTGCTGACAGTATGTTTCAGAGCTAAATATATTAGCGGGGAAATAAAAATACAAGAAGAAATAGTCGAAGCTCGGTTCATAAAAATCGATGAAACGAATATTGAGGAATATATAACAAGGCCGCAGCAAAGATCAAGATTACTAGATGCAATGAATGCAAAATGTCATGTACTCTTTGAATCCTGGGAAGTAAACCCCAGTTATACATTGTTAAATAGATTGGAAGGGGATATGAACAATAAATGATAATTAAACCTATCCCTAAAAGTATACAAGTAACTGTTGATCATGAAGATCTTCACCTTCCATGCACCCTTCAATAATCAATAAATACCTATTGGGACTCATTAACAAAAGAGAAAACATACCTTACTCGAGGCGATATATATTCAATTAGTCATACGAGTCTGTCTGAAGAGGAAATGAAGATAACTTTGAAAAAAACTGATTATGCTCATTTTTTATACTCTAAGCAATTGAGTGCCAATCATAAATATAAGTGCCGTGGAGTGGTTGCGAATGGTGTTATCTTCACAAAGAATGGATTTTTTGTGTTTGGAGAGATGAATACAAATACTTCCACTCCGGGAAGATTGCAGTTTGTGGCGGGAGGCGTTGAGGCAAGCGATATTCAGGGGAACGTTGTTAATATGTTTGAGAACTTATCGAGGGAAACACAAGACGAAATTGGTATTGATTTGACCAACTTTAATGTGGTTTCTAGAGTAACGTCTAAATATATTGTACATTGGCAATCGATAGCTTTGGTTTACCTTATTGAATTATCCATTGATTCACATGAGCTAAAATTGCATTATGATAGCTTCGAGAGCAACTCCTTAGTAAAAGCATCATCCCAGAATTTTCATTAATTGTCTTTGTGCACACAAGGCAGATATCCGGATTCTTAAAAAACGACCAAAGAAGTAAACTCGATTTTTTGCCCAAAGTTCTTGAACAATTAAGCGAGGAATTAATTCAATAATATGAAAGAACCTTTACTCATGGGAACGTTCATTGCGCTAACTGGGAACTATAGCACAATGTAGAACTGACGGGACACGATAGTTTAATCAAACTTGAGAACAAAATGCCGCGGCATCTGTTCTTTTTGTCAATCTAATCCAGAAATAATAATGCAATTAGCAGGATGTAACAAAACAACTTTAACGAGGTATAAATTACATAATAAAATTAAACAAGCAGAATTTGAGCAGGAACTACAAATGAAATCATATTATTTTGAAATTACTAATCGATTTGTTTATAAAGCTAATAAAAATTGCGAGAAGTTTACTTATGATGATTATTATAAACATATAGGGAAAACAAAGAATGGATTCAACCAAGGTTTCCTGATTTATTGACGCATCTAGCGAAGTTATGGGAAGAAAATAGAAAAATAGCTGATAAGGTTAGAGCTGATGAAATATATGAAAGAGTAAAAGATATCATACATAAAATGATAGCTAATTGAGAACTGCCTTATTTAAAAAGTATTCGAAATAATTTGGAGAAGCTAGGTGAGCGATATTTTCTATTAGATATGGATAAAGATTTGCGCAAGAGAGTTAAGCAGCTATTGGAATAAGCCTATTCATAATTTTTTGAATTGGATAAATCATAGAAGCAGCGAATGGTTTAACGACCGTTCCTGCTTTTTTTCTGAAAACGGATGAAATATAGGTATTTAGAAATAGTTCGATAGAATTATATGCGTATACTAAGTGAATTGGTGTTAAAATATGGATATGGGAAAACTTATCAATTTATACAATAAACTCGGGGGTAACTATGAAATCTTTTTGTATTGTGCATCTATCTGATCTTCACATAAGTGATAGAGAAGATGGAAAAACTAGTAATTTAAGAAATGCCCTAATTAGGGACTTAGTTGACAGAACACAGTCACAATCACTTAAAATCGATGCTATTGCTGTAACTGGTGATTCTGTCGATAGAGGGGGGTCTGTAGGAGCTTTTCAAATTGCTGAAGAATATTATAAACAATTGATTCATGCCTTAAATATAGAGAAAGAGAATGTCCTATTCGTGCCTGGAAATCACGATTATCCTCGAAGAACTGCAATCCAAGTGTTATTGGAAAATACATCAACTGACGATTTTTACAACAAGACTTTATTTACCGAGCACTGGGAGACCTTTCAGGCTCGTCAAAAATCTTTTCAAAAGATGGTGTGTAATGTAACTGGAGTAAATGATCTTGAGAACACTGAATATGGTGGATCAATTAGGACAATTCAAACCGATAATGGTTTAATACGTTTCGTTCTACTTAATTCTTCATGGGCATGTACAGGCGAAAGAGATTTCAGTAATCTTTTTGTCGGAAAATGGCAATTAGATGAGTTAATTAATTTGAATAGAAAATTACCTCCTGCTAATTTAGTACTTGGACTAATGCATCATCCAATTGATTGGTTAAATATTGCTGATCAGAAGTTAGTGGTAGAAAATCTTACACAACCACATGGTATTAATTTAGATGCAATTCTACATGGACATATTCACACTGGCAGGTTAGATTATACGTTAAATCCAGATAGAGGACTACTTAGTCTGGTTAGCGGAGTAGGATATCCTGATAAAAGTAATCGTGGAATAGACCAATTTAAGGTTTCTAACTGTCGTTATGCAATCTATAATTTTGATGCTGACAGTGGAATGCTCACGGTTCAACTCAGAGTTTCAAATGAAAATGGCTCATTTGCAGCAGATACATTACTATACGATCTCGGTAAAGAGACCGGTAGCTTCACTATCCCATATAAACTAAAACTTAGTTTAATAGAACAAGGTAGTGCGTTGGAAAAAAAATAGCAATTATGTTATTGAAACACCAATTGAAGTTGATTCTGTTCCTCGAATCCAAGAGTTTGTTGGAAGAGAAGAAGAAATATCAATCTTACAACGAAGAAAATTATCAGCAATTGCAATAACTGGTGTAGGTGGGCAAGGGAAGACTGGGCTTGCATCTGAGCTTTTAAAGCGATATACACGTGTTGAAAATCCCACATATGATTATGGAGTTTGGGTAGACTGTCGTGAATTACCCGATTCCTTGCATTTTAAATTAATCGAAACTCTTGATCGTCTTACAAGAGGAGTAGAGAGTATTGCTCTTTATCGTGATGAAAAAATGGAAGATACTGTTAAGAGATTCATTAAACATTTGACTAGTAATAAGATTTTAATTGTATTTGATAACATTGATGCCTATGTTAAGGCCGATACCGAGGGTCCAGTTGAAGAGCTAAAGCCTTTATTTGAAGCTTTATGTAATAATGCCCACTCAAGCTTAGCAATTTTTACTTGTAGGCCACCGTTAATTCATTCAAGTGGCTCATTCCATCATTTTCAGTTAAGTGGATTAACTAAATATGATGCAGTTGATTTTTTTAGAAAACGAGGTGTTCAGCTTTCAGGCGATAATGCAGAACATTATTGTGTAGAAATCGTTAGCCTTACGAAAGGACATCCTTGGTGGTTGGGATTAATTGCAGGCCAAGTTAATACAAAACAAGATTCCTTAAAGCGTTGCGTGAATAAATTTAGCGTTGGTGGAGTTACCTCAATTGGTCCAATATATGAATATTTCAAAGATATTTGGTCACAACTTAATAAAGAGAGACAGAATATCTTAAGGTATTTAGTAGAGGCGCACAGACCATTAACTGAAGATGAAATCGGAATTGTAGTACATGATAATGGTCCAGATAAATTAAAAAAAGAATTAAGAAGGCTTTCTCGATTAGGCCTGGTGGAGCCACATGAAAGTATTAGTACGGATGGACAATTTATTACTTATCAAGTACACCCACTTATTCGTGAATTTGTTCACGAGTCATATTCAACCTCGGCACAGGAAAGATGTGTACAACGAGTATTATACGTCTTTTTACCAAAACGTGTTATAGACTTTCTATTTAAAACGGACATAGAAGTCGATGATTCAATTGTCATGTCACCGGCAGCTTTAATGGATTCAATCGAAACATGTCTGAGCTCAAGAAATGCTGAAAAAGCTCTAAATCTGCTTGCTAAATATAATGAATTACTTTATAACAGCGGATATCATCATAAATATCAATCATTGGCTTGCCGTGTTCTTGATTCTATACATTGGGAAAGCCATGGTTTAATAACTAAGCATAGTGAATTTTTAGAATCAATAATTACACATTTGTGTTACAAAGGTGAACAATATCGCAGTAACTACTATCTAAAAAAATACGAAAGCTTGGTGGAAAGTGGAACCCTTGCATATTTAAATTACCTTAAATTGGCTTGTGGAGTAGCATGGAACGAGGGAAGGAACAATGAATGCATTACAATTTGTGAGTCACATGTAGAACTCTCTACTAAGCTCGAAACAACCTATGGATCTGCAGCGGTAAAACATCATTATGCACTTGCACTTCGTGATTCAGGTAAAGTTGAACAAGCGCTAACCTTATTTCATGAATACTATAATAGTGGATACAAAAGCACGACTAACGAAGCGATATACAAAGGGAACTGTGCTCGGTGCTACTCGAAATTAAATAATTATATTGAGGCTGAATCTAATATTCGTGACTCGTTAAAATTATTGATCGAGAAAACATCGTATTTTCAAATCACTAACATTGGATATGCTTATTTATGGATTTCAGAAATAATGTTTGATAGAGAAAAATACAGAGAATCTAAAGCTTTTATAATGCTGGTAGAAAAAGTTTGGCAAGAATACGCGCCTGGGTTGATTTATAGAATTAATGAAACAAAAAATAAATTTATGTCTAATATCTTCTGGAATGAAGAGAGTTTGACAGACTCAGAGATAAAACAGATCGAATCAAAATTCATAGCCAATGACAAATAGATTTTAATTAGTTTTCATTATAGAAAACGACAAATAGTCATTACAAAAACACTTCTTACTGGGGAGGGATGAAGAACCTTCCCCATTTCAATTGAAACATCAAGTTTCCCCGGCACTTTTCCAAAAAGATTCTACTTTGAAATTCAAGAATCACATTGAGGCATATAGTTTCATTTTGAGAGCAATTGTACCTGATATTTAGCTAGGCAAGCTTGATCGAGGAACGGTACAAACGACAAATCTATGTAACTAATGATTTGGCATGACAGCACCTATCCGACTGATTTATCTAGACAAATAAAGAACAAGATATACGAAATTGTGAAGGAGTGCCAACTTAAAATTTATGCCACTTAAAGAATTGTTCGAATGGTTTAAGTCTTATTTTAATAACGATCCAAATTTTGGGTGGTATATAGTTTTTTTACTAATAGTTTTATGGATATACAAAGAGATTCGAAAAACTTACACAGAGAATAAGAAAGAAAACGCTACTTTGCTTACTCAAACACTTAATGTTTACATGCAGTACAAAATAGATTTGATGAAATATCAGGATGGATTGATAGATTTCTACACACTAAATGAAAAATTTAGTCCTAATATTTCCACTTTTCCATATCCGTTAAGATTTATCATGAATGAATGGATAGATAGCAAAGGTGTTGATGAAAATTCCTTTCAGAAGATAGTTAATAACTTGAATGTGGAAATAAAGTACTTAATTCTCAAACAGGATAACAAATATGATTCTCGGAACGAAGAAGGGGTATCACTACCTCTGATGAATTTTTTAAAAGGAATAGTCGGACCATTCTATATTCCGCTATTACATACTCTTTTGAATGTCCTTATGGTTATATTTCTCGGCATCATTGTATTGATCGCATTTTCAGGTGATATGTATGATAACACTCTAAATATTTCAATAATATTTAATATTTTGTTTTATGCATTAATACTTGAAACAGTTTTAATGGAGATTGTTAAAAAGCGAAGAAAAGCTACTGTTTCAGGGTTAGTAATTTCTGCAATTTTTATAGGTTCTTCCTGTATTTTGTTTGCTTACGGACCGTGGTATCGTGGAATTATATTATTTATTTTATTGATATCTTATGCAATTTTGTGCTTGAAAATTTTCAAAAGAAATTAGTGGAAAAATTTTGTTTTGATTATTTTCCGACCCAAGTTGCCGCATAAACAATTATGAATTCTAGATTTACTGACATAAGAGGAAATCTTTATACTTACTAAGTCAAAGGGGGGACAGTCACTACTCATGAAAATTCGAACGAGCTGTATTGAGTGTATTAGGGAAAAAGCGCATAGAGATGAACAAGACCTTCGCCTTGAAATACGTGACGACGGAATTTATAGTGTTACTTGTTTTAATGGACATGAATCAACAATAGTTCTTAATCATCATAAATATGAAATACTATTTGAAATGGGCGTCCTTGCATTATCTGATGGATATACAAGGGAAGCGGTATCGAATTTTGCTGCTTCTCTAGAGAGGTTTTATGAATTTAGTATTGAGGTATTTTTACGTAATAGTGGAGTATATGGGAGTGCGTTTGAGCAAACATGGAAAAACCTTAGAAACCAATCAGAAAGACAGTTAGGAGCTTACCTAATTTTATATCTAAATCATTATAGTAAATATGAACTTATAGGGAAACAACCTGAAATGTTTGATGACAAACTAACTAAATTTAGAAACGATGTAATACATAAAGGTAAATTCCCGTCTTATGATGAGGTTATTAAATATTCGGAAGCAGTGTTCACATTTATTAGAAACCATTTAGTTGATCTTAAGGGTGAATTTAGTGATGCAGTTGAAATTGTTAATGATAAATATATTGCGAATTACATGATGAAAAATAATTCTGATGGGAAACATCTAGTTTCGTGGAGCGAAAATACAGTCTTCAGAGCTTCTAGGCCAATTGAGGAGATAAAAGAACTGAATTTCTTAAATTGTATTGATGAAAAAAGAGTCTACAGAACCTTTCATAATAAGTAATTTCACTAATATCTAGAAGAATAAAAGAACAAAATAGAAGTGCCGCGATTAATGACAAAAGATATTACATAATTACTCACTTTATGCCAAAAGTCATTCTAACGAGTGCCAAATGTACTTTACAAAACACCCCTCTTAGGGGTGTTTTCAATGACAAAGTGACTTACAACTCACAAACTAAGACAGTCCCGATGTGGCTCAAGGCCTTGAGACATCGGGATTTTTCGTTTTTTGATAAGTTGAATTTTTAAATGAACATTTTGGAGGGGTTTCTTTGAAATTCAAAGGAGGAAATGTAAAAAGACTGAGGGAAATACATAATCTAAATCAAATTGAATTTGCTAAGTTATTTGGGTCATAACTCCACATATGTGGAGTGTACAGTGTTACTTAAATTGAAAGGGGCTAATGGTTAAGCACCTTATAGTAATTCGCCCTTTACATGAGGTTGGTCGATATTGTAATGAATCATGGTAAACCATCCACTTGATTTTCAAATCCGTCAGCAATTTCGATGATTTCTGGATTAATGGGGCAATATGTTCCTGTTGTTCAAGTGTGTGTTTGTTAGCTCTGATATACTAAGATGAGGGCGGTAGTGATTATTGGCTTTGAAAGAATGATTATATCAAGTAATTATGAAGGAATTTAAATAATGACTAATTCAAGATTTAGAGATACAGGTGAAAGAATATATGACTTTCTATTCAAATACGACATTCTCATAGAGTGTCCTCATTGTATGAAATGTGCCAAAGGATTAAAAAGAGTGGATGGGAAATTCAGTTATATTATGCAATGTAAACGTTGTGGAGTTTTGACTGATCCAATAGTTGGGACATGGGGGAACGGAACTTTTATGGGTTTGAATCTTTGGTTACGGACGAATTGTTGTGGAGAATTACTGTGGGCTTATAATGAACAACATTTAGATTTTATGGACGGATATATTAATTCTTCTTTGCGTGAAGCAATTCCAAATAAAAATCAGAGTTTGGCAAGCAGGCTTCCTAATTGGATTAAAAGCGGGAAGAATCGTGAAGAACTCACAAAAGGAATCATAAAATTGAGAAAGAGGATAGAACAATGCAATTAAAAGCACGATTTTGTATAAAGGTGGAAGATAATTGAACCTATTCGAACAAGGCGATGAACTGTACGCCAGTGGATTTTACCAAGATGCATATGAAAAATTTGAAATAGCTTATGTTAATGAGGAAGAAAACAAAGCTGATTGCCTCAATTATATGGCGTGTTGCCAAATACATTTAGGTAATTCTAAACAGGCTCTAGAGTTATTGGATAAAGCACTAAAAATAAGCCCTACGTGGGAAAGATTGCTTTTTAATAAGGGGCGCGCTTACTTGAAGTTGGGTAATCACATAGAAGCTCTTGCATTTTTTAACAGAGCAATTATGGCGAACCCCAATAATCAAGATGCTTATTATTATCTTGGCGTGTATTACGAAAAGACTGCTGAATACGAAATTGCTAAACAATACTATCAGAAGTCGTTGGAAATCGATCATGAACAAGCTGAAACACATTTGAATTTGGGAATAGTGTATTGGAATTTAGGGTATAAAGGGAAGGCATTAAAGGAGTTTGACTTAGCCTATCATTATGATAAAGAGTGCTTCGATGCGTTATGGAACAAGGGCAGGCATTAAAGTGGCTTAATAAAATTTTGGCGATTGAACCTGATAATGAACATGCTTTAAATAGTATCAAGGTGATTAATAAGCAATTATACGAGTAAAGCTGTTAGTATAAAAGAGCAATTTCATTGAAAGTTTGTTTAGAATAGACTGCTATGTCAATAAAACATGGATTCTATATATGGTCAGGAAGGTGAAGCATGCGAAAAACACAAATAGAACCTTGGAATGAATCTTGGAATGGAATATATTATGCTGAATCAAGTATTATTTCGTCATTACTGGAAAAAGAAGTGATAGAAATTCACCATATTGGAAGCACTTCCGTCAAGCAAATAGGATTTGCAAAGCCAATAATAGATATTTTGGTTGTAGTCAAGAATGTCATTAACATTGATAAATATAACGAACAGATGGAGATAATTGGTTACACTCCAAGGGGGGAAAATGGAATTGCCAATAGACGTTACTTTATCAAAGGTGGAGAGCAAAGAACACATCACGTTCATTGTCATCAGACTGGTGACGAAAGGATTAATGCTCACTTATTTTTTAAACGATATATGATTGAACATCCCAATGAAGCAAGAGCATATGGAGAATTAAAAAGGCGACTTGCCGTGCAGTTCCCTGATAATACTCATTTGTATCAGGACGGTAAAGAAGAATTTGTAAATGACTTAGTGAGAAAGTCGAAGGAATGGGCTGAGCTACAAGGAGAGTGAACTATCCAAATTTTTCCGAGAATTTTTTTGCCTGGTTTCTCTTTAAGTTAGGAAAATAAAGTAGCATATGATTGGATAAGGATGAGATTACAAAGTAAATAGAAACCTTCAATTTGTACAAATGAATAAATAGACGATTTAAATAATTGATTTATAGAAAGGGGAAATATCTTGGATTTGATAAATAAATGGTTTCCCTTGATCGTTATATTAATCGTTTTTTATTGGATGATGAAACTTTTGATTCACTATAAATTCAAGGATATGACAAAAGCCGCGGCTAAAATGATTATTGTTATTGGCGTTCTACTCATAGTGTACTTTTTTTCTTGTTATATCTGCAATTGTTGATGATGAACAGCCTACTTAATACTAGGGTATGCAAGAAGAGTTTTAGGATTAGGTCAATGTTGAAATATAATGAGAATAAAACTCGTTTTATATAAAATTAGAAGATAGTACTAATAATTAGCTATACGAAAGAAGGAAGTTAACCTTACAAGGCTAGTCTTTGATTCGGAGTTAAAACGGCTTAGTCCTATCTCGGTTCGTGAATACAAGAACATATTATAAAATTGGGAAGAAATGATAAAGGAGTAGAAACCATGAATTGCCCTCAATGTAACAATGAATTAAGTGAAGTTCCTTTATGTTACGGAATTGAAGCTCCGTACTATTTTTACACGGTACCAGAAGAGAAAAGAACTGAGTTAACTAGAGATTTTTGTGTAATTGATGAACAATATTTCTATATAAGAGGACATATTGAAATACCGATAATTGATTGTAATGAGAAATTTATTTGGAGTGTTTGGGTTTCTCTTAGTGCAGAGAATTTTTTGAAATCCAATGAATTATTGCACGTACAAGGAAGGGAGAATGAGCAACCTTATTTTGGTTGGTTGTCGACGGAGCTGTCAATATATCCAGTAACTACACTGTCGTTGAAAACAATGGTACATACACAAGAAGTTGGCGCTGTTCCGTTAATAGAACTAGAACAGACTGATCATCCACTTGCAGTTGAACAAAGAGAAGGAATTACAATGGAGAGAGTAAAAGAAATTGCTCATATAATAAATCATAGTCAGTAAGTTATGAGGGTTTGAAAGCAGCCAACATCTTATGACATCGTGTTCTCGTAGCGAAGTCATACAATGACCTAATTTAATAATAAATTGAGGAACTTCCTGAAGAGGAGGTTCTTTTGTTCTACACCTTTCGACTCGCTCATATGTTAATTTGGTGAATATTGGTATGATTCATGTAGTGGAATTCAATCAAAATATAAGCAACAGTTTTTTCAAGCCCCTGATGGAGAAGAGTATTGGAAATGGATTTTGAAAGTGGGTTAGAAATGAAAGTCTGAATTCATTCATTAGTTATTGGAGGTAACCCTGTAATCTCACTTCCTGATGGTTATGACCTATTGGAGGTTTTTTTGGGAACTGAACTACAGGATAGAGATGAAGATGGCAATTGGGTGCTAGAAGCAATCGATGCTGGGCCAAGAAGAAATTAGTTGAATTAAAAATCCAGAGATTAGAGAAATTCGAGAATGAACGAGATATTCCAGATAGCGAATTAAGTAAAGTAAGTAACGAATTGATACGTCAGAACAAGAGGAATTGCAACGTTATAAAGACCAAAACAAAGATATCTAATAAAAGACTGGTTTTATATCTAATGGTTTCTTGCTACTAAATATTATGAATAATAAAAAGAAGCCCCAAAGTAAAAGAGCTTCTAATTAAAGAGGATTAGCTTTACATTAATTTACACCAAAATAAATTTTTGCAGCAGCAATGTCTGCTTCGTACTGTGCATTTTGTGCGTCAAGTTCCCATTGATCATGCGCATTGCTTCCATCAATCCAATATTGTTGAGTTAAAGCGGTAAGATAGGAATTATAATTACTGTAGTTATGAATATTCACTAGAGGATGTGCTGAAACTGCAGAGGTGACACTCAATATCGAAACAACAACTACAGCAGATAGTACGAATGACTTCAAACGATTTTTCATTTGTAATCCCTCCACGAAATTAGTAGTTTCTCTTACGTAAAAAGCATATAGGATGCGATGGGTAAACGCAACATCTTTACCAAAATGTAACATTTTTTGGTTCGATGTACGTTAAATCTTACAAGGAGTTGCACACTTGGATAAATCATTTTTTTCGGCTTCTTCGAAAGCAGTCTCAACCTTAACTGCACAAAACATCAAAAAATGCAGCAGAATCGGTAGTTCGGATTCTGTTTAGAAATGATTATAAGATTTCCATAAATTTAATGAATGGTGATAATCTCTCTGGAGATTTAGTGACAATTACGAATAGGAATGACTATGTTATAAAAGTGGATGGTGAAATCAATGAAATCTTGATTCATTCAGGCAAAATAATTATTTTCTTCCTCCTCCTTATCACGCGGCGGGTTTTTATATGTATTTATTAATGGTGCAGTTTTTTATGGATTA
Organism: Paenibacillus sp. HWE-109; assembly: GCF_022163125.1. Lineage (NCBI taxonomy): Bacteria > Bacillati > Bacillota > Bacilli > Caryophanales > Paenibacillaceae > Paenibacillus > Paenibacillus sp. HWE-109. The sequence goes on from NZ_CP091881.1 coordinate 8,989,693, forward strand.
AGTGTTGGAATAGGTAGTAGGTGCGTGAAAGAAATATTTTCCAAGAAACCATTCATTATTTCAAATTACATTTTTAGTTACATCACATTTGCCATTGTTGAGATCTTCGTAATGTTAAATGGTGAATAAATGAATGATTTTATTATACGGTGGTGGATGATATTGGTCGGAAAATCCTTTCAAGTCATTTTGGCTATAATGGTTAGCTTTTTTTCTGCCATTGTCTGGACGCTCTTCTCGTACTTTAGTGGACTTGTTTTAGCAATAGGAGAACCATTTGAGAAATATGGACTTTTTCAATTAGTTGCGAAGCCAGGGTCACCCATGGACGGAGCATCAGTAATAACTAATCCACTTTAAAGTTTTCGCAATCACCATGATATTTACAAGTCTTATCTTTTCCTTTGTCGTGTTTGCTATGTTCAGTTCATTACTTTGGTTTTAAGTAATCTGTTAGATTTCTTTTGGAATGGAATAACTATATGAAAGCACGATTTTATATAAAAGGGGGTTGATGAATGAAGATAAGAGTTAATAAAAAAGAGCGCCAAGTAATAGTAGATGACTTTTTTCAAATTGGTGGAGCAATTGTTCCCAATAAAAATTGTGTTAAATGTGGTACTGCAATTATTAACTACGATAAGTATGATCATGAATTTTGTGCTTATTGTAATACATGGCTGAAAGCCCCATGCGGTGATGTAACTTGTATTTACTGTAGTAGTCGCCCTTCAAAACGATACTGTTGACTTTTATGATGGAAAGACTCTTTTCTTTGACATAACGACTAAACTCCCAAAGAATTTGGAAATCATGGTTTGGGGTGTGAGTCTAATGCCGAGATTCAGTTGGAATAAGTACGTAAGTCTTGAAAGTGAAACTCGTCTTAGGGAGATTGTTGAAAGAAGTGAAAATATAGCTGTTCAGATTCAAGGGTTCGGCAAGCTAAGTTTTAAAGAAGTTATAGCAGGGAAAATAGAAGTTTCCCCCTGTGATATGTCTGTGAAAGGAAATTACACTTTTTTCAAGGATAGACAAGGAAAAACGTTGTCTTTCAGAAAAGAGTGGAATATGGACATCGTGGACAATGATTGTTATGAATATAATATTGATTCTAATATAGCTTTTCCTTATGGTCATTGTGATTTGAAGTTATATGCAAAGGGTTGAATCCAAACAGGCAAGAAACTTTTTTTGGATTTGTAAAAAATAAAGAGTTGTAATGATTAGTTATAATAATATTCCCCATTGAAAGGCAGGGTGACATAATTGAAATATGGGAAAATAATTGGCGAAGGCAATACAGCAACTGTATATGAATGGGAAGAAGGTACAGTGCTTAAGCTTTTCGATCAGGGATATCCAAAAAATGCGGTAGAAAGAGAGTTTCAAAACGCAAAGGCAATCAATGGTATGAACTTTGCAAAACCAAAGGCATATCAAATTATTTGTTATGAAGAGCGAATGGGTATTATTTATGACAGAGTGGAGGGAGAATCCCTGTTGGATTGGGTTTTGAAAACAGGTGACCTTCAGGGATGTGCAGAACATATGGCGAGGCTGCATAAGACAATCGTTCAGAACAGAGTTAGCAATGTACAGGATTACAAAGAATTTTTAAAATCCAATATATTAAACACGTCATCGGCCAATTTATTGGAACAAGAAAAAGTTTTAGAAATCTTGGATAGATTGAAAGATGGAGATACGCTTTGTCATGGTGATTTTCATCCGGGTAATATATTACTATTAAACGGGCATACGATGGTTATAGACTTCATGAATGTGTGCCATGGAGATTTTTTATATGATGTTGCAAGAACTGTTTTTTTGGTGGAATATACACCAGTTCCAGCAGGTGCAGATGATAGAGAAACACTTCTGCGATTTAAGAAAACGCTGGCAGATTTATATCTTATCGAAATGAATGTTACCCGAGAAATGATACATGATTATCTATCTGTGATTATTACGGCTAGAGTAGGTGAATGCCCTAACGAATAAGTTGTGGTTAGGCGTTTTTCACTGTTTTTATTTTATAGATGTGTTGACTCTGTTTACTTCACACATGGACCAGTTAAAAGGCTTCCAGTCTTTATATGCTAATAATAACGGAGAACGAGGGAGTTCAATAAAAGAGAAGATTCATTGATTCGAAGGGGTCTTTTCAGGGTTCTACTTTAGGGGGTATAAGAATTGCTTGCATTCGTTCAAGTAAAGGCAATACAGGAGGACTGGTATGAATAATAATATTTTTACGGCTGCTGCTGTGGGCGACATCGAATATATAGTAAGTTCTATATCAAAAGGTATGAATATAAATAATGTGAGTGAAACGGGTTGGACTTTACTGATGTATGCGGTAGAAAATGAAAGAAAAGAAGTGGTTGAATTCCTGCTTAATCATGGCGCTGATGTAAATTTTCAAAGTTTTGGCGGATGGACTCCTTTACATCAAGCTGTAGACGCATCTATTGATGGAACAATTCAAACTGGTGGGAAGCAGGGGGAAGAACCTGTGGACATGATAGAGTATCTGCTAGACAATGGAGCAGATGTTGATATAAAGGATAGTCGAGGATTATCCCCAATAGATATCGCGAAATCATATAATTCTAAGAAAATTATTCAAGTTCTTGAACAAAATAAACGGAATTAACAGTATTGGGTTTAGGGCAGAAATATAGCATTGAAAGGTTAATTTCATATGAGGTAAAAACGCGATATGCCTATACTAGAAGATAAATTTGCAGTTAGATTTGTATACGCTCTTAAGCTTTCAGATGGAAAGTATTATGTCGGTCATTCTACAACTGAGAAAAGATTGAAAAATCATTTCAAGGGAGGTACAGGGAGTAACCGATTTAACTTTTACGATAAAGGGCACAAGGAGCGCAAAGACTTACCGAAAAATCATCCTCATTGGTGGCGTATCGAAGCACAAAGAGCAAGATTTAAGAATGAGGATGATTACTTCACTAACCCATTTGAAGGAATGACCTTTCCCTCTTCTTTTCCGTCTGATATGAAGGCTACCGACAGGCTTATGCTACTAGGACTACAACAACAGCCTGAATTATGGAATGATTTAGGGCGGCGGCAGAAGGAACGTTTTCGAGACCTGCAAGTACAAGCTTCAAGAAGTTTAGACCCGCACCCTTCCGAAGTGTTTGAACTCTACAAAGAGGAAATGCAAAGTCAGCTTCAGGAACTGTTTACCCCTGCATATAAAAATTCTCCATTCTATCAAGCCCAATGAACAGGGCTTATTTTTTTATCAACCAATGATCAGGAACTTTTAAGTAACGAGGTAATCTAGTATCTTTATTACCTTTAGCCGAGTTAACTTGAGCTTGAGTAAGAAAAATACATCCTGTAAGATTTGCACCTGATATGTCAGCATCTCTTAAGTCTGCACCAATGAAATCCACATTTCTTAAGTCAGCGTCCCTCAAATTGGATGCAATCAATAATGCCCCCCTTAAATTCATACCTCGCAGGTTAGCAGCTTTTAAATTCGTACCCAAAAAATCCTTGCGTATCATGCTTTTCTTATTACTTTGAACGTAATCTTTTCGAACCAATTCACTTGTCTTAAGTAATAAAATATTCACGATGTTTCTATGAGCGGGTACATCTAAATTTAGAATATCTTTCGGACTAAGATTAGTTAGAGACAAAGTCATTTCAAATACGCTATGCAATTCATTCTGGATGGGTTGAGTTTCTTCTAAATCTAAAGCTTGATTTAAGTAGTAAAGCATTTCATGCAATTGTTGGATAATAGGAAAAACTGCATACATTTCCTTTGATAGCTCTGGATTTCCTCTCCAATCATTACCTTTGAAAATATCTTGTGAAACATGTTGTCCTGCACCAAAACATTCGTAAGTGACACACCCATTAAAACCTTTATCTCTTAGATGTTCATGTATGCTACAACGATTATCCTGACACAAATTACGGCAAGGGACTCCGCCCTCTTTATTAAAAGCGAAATCTGCTGATTTTGCATACGGTAACGCCACACAACATAGCCCAAAACAATTTTCACAGTCAGACTGCAATTTGTTATTCAAAAAAAACACTTCCTATTTCATTTTTATGACAAGGACAATGCAATAAAATTCTATTTTTGTAATCAATAATAGCTTAAATCTGTTCATATTAAAAGCTCACAATCTTCCACTGCCCTGACCGTTAGATTCAGAAAACTTATCCAAAAACTGTATTGACCTCTGTTATTTACGGTTCGCACCTTTTTTACTACATGGAGCGACCACTGATAGCAAGGAGTAGCACAGGGGAAAGTATTGTTCGATTGAAAAAGGAACTCAAGAAGTTCATGAAGTTGGATGAACTGACTTCTGAGATGGTGCATAGGTTTATTGATAAGATTGAAGTTCAAGCGGATGGGGATGTATTTCGGATGAGAAGAAGACCAAATGGAAGAATGCTTCCTATTTAAGAAAAGGGGAACTATGCGAAGGTTTTCTTAGTCATTTTATTGCAAGTTGGTACTTTTTTTTGAAGATAACAAAAAAAGTTGAATGCTGGAAGCATTGTTCATATACGCAAAGTTCGTTGCTGACTACTATTGTAGTAGTGAGAAAGGGGGGGATTATTGAAAGCGGATTCAAACTCATCAGGAATCGGCCTGCGATTTTAAATGCACATGATGGAAGGGATGATCGAGAAGTGAGTGGATGGATGAAGGTGAGAAGACTTGCCATAGGCATGGTCTTCGTCATGGTTGCAAGTTTGTTTACTGATGGACCTCTTATGGGTTCCCGCGTGGCTGAAGCGGCAACGACCTGGCCTGCGTCGGTATTAACCGGCTACAACTTGCCATTCGGACCGGCGGACTCGCTCGTGACGACGCAGAATCCACCTGATTTCAAATGGCCTGCGGTTCCCGGAGCGGACAGTTATGATTTGCAGGTTAGCCGCAGTGCGACGGTATCGGATGTTGTCTACGAGAATTCGGCGTTATCGAATAATTTTTACAACTTTCCTCATGTCTTCGATGCTGGAACCTGGTACTGGCGGGTAAGGTTCCATAAACCGGCCGACGGCTGGTCGGTATGGAGCGACGTTCGAAAGTTCCGCATTGAGGAGCAGAACGTTCCGTTCGCCGTGCCATCGATTGATCAGATTATGGCTAATTTACCCGCTCAGCATCCGCGTATATGGACAACTTCGGAGACACTTGCGGATTTTCGCGGCCTTTCACAGACGGTAGGGAAATCGGTCTACGAGACGAAGTTGGCTTCGGTGACCGCTAATCTTAATAACCCGCTCCCTGCTGAACCGACGTTCCCTTATCCGGCCTCACATCCTCGCGATAAGGATTTTGTTGCTGCGCAAAGCGTGCTGCGAACCTATTCCGAAGGCGCCGTCAGTCAAATGCTGGACACCGCCTTTCTGTATCTGATCACGGGCTCGCCGCAATTTGGACAGAAAGCCAAGGACCGGCTTCTCAATATCGCTTCTTGGAACCCAAGTGGGGCAACGAGTTACGTCATTCAAGACCAGGTGCACCGCTCCATTGCGCTGAGCTCTGCCATAGCCTACGACTGGCTATACGGACTGCTGTCTCCTGCGGAGAAACAACAGGTCCAAGCGATGATAACCACCCGTACGACGACGATGGTGAACGATGTTGTAGTTGCCCATCCTATCCAAAAGAATCCTTACGATTCGCACGGGTGGTCTGCATTTGGCTACATCGGTATTATCGCGACCGCCATGCTTCACGATGTTGCAGATGCCGAACAATGGTATCGTCAGATCGTCCCGGCATATATTAATATTTTGCCACCTTGGGGCGGTGAAAATGGCGGTTGGGCGCAAGGGACGGGATACTGGCAGTGGTCAGCTTTTATCGGCCAAGAATTCATGGATGTTCTCCTTGCTTCTACGGGCATAAACTTGTATGACAAGAGCTATACCCGCAATGAAGGCATGTATCCGCTATATGCATTTCCAAATGGCAGCCCTAAGGGGATCTTCGGGGATGATAGCGAATATTCGCCGGGCAGACCAAGCGTTACTATGTACAACCGCCTTTCTCAGATGAATGGCGATCCCCGGCTGAAATGGGCAGGAGAAGCGATCGGTTCGGGACCGGATATTCAGTTGAATAATTACTTCTATGGAGACAGCAGCATAGCTTCCATGCCGCCTATGGACTTGCCGGATGCCAGATGGTTTGAAGATGTCGGACTGGTTGCCATGCATTCCAAGCTGTATGATCCGGATCGCGTCTCCTTCTACTTCAAATCGAGTCCGTATGGCAGCTTCAATCATAGTCATGCTGATCAGAACAGTTTTGTACTTAACGCCTTCGGCGAGTCGCTTGCCATTGAGAGCGGTTATTACGATTACTACGGCAGCGATCATGATTTAAATTATGCGAAGCAAACCTTATCTTCAAACGCCATTACGTTTGATGGAAAGCAAGGGCAGCCTGTCGGGAATATTGATGCGGACGGACGCGTATACGGCTTTGTCACGCATCCCGATTTTGATGCCGTCAGCGGCGATGCATCGGCGGCCTATCCGGGGGTCTTGACCAAGGCGGGGCGCCAGGTGATTTATGTCAGGCCGAACATGTTCGTCGTCATTGATAAGCTGCAGTCGGCGAATCCGGCAGGCAACGAATTCGAATGGCGACTGCATGCCGAGGACAATCTTGAGCTTGATGCTGATCATGCCGGTGCGACGATCCTGAAGGGTGAAGCAGGACTCAAAGTTCGGTTCCAGTCTCCTCCTAATCTGCGCACAGAATACGAGGACCGGTTTATTGGCATCAATGGAACCGATCTGCAACCTGGCGGGACGTACGCTTCCGAGCAGCAGATGCATGCAGCATTCATTGCACCCAAAGCGAATGCTACGACATTTGTAGCGACTATGGAAGCTTATAAGCGGGATTCGGCGCCTCAGAACGTTGTATCGGAAGATCACGGCAGTTACCTGAAGCTGAATTTCGCAGACGGTTCGATTGTCTACATCCGGATGACATCCAGCGGGGAAATTGATACGGGAAGTATTCGCTTCGAGGGAACGGCTGTCGCCTTGAAGGGCGATACCGTGATGCTTGTCGACGGGACGAAGGTCGTCAAGAACGGCGTCACATTGATCGACAGCGATCTCCCAACTACGATCGTATACGGAGGTGACCGCTTGTCGGTATCGAGTCCGTCAGATTCGCAATTCTCTATCTACGCGCCTGGCATCACCCGTTTGCGTGAGGCCGGCAGCGGTACGGACTTCTCTCGCGGCGGCTCTATCGCCCAAGCCATGGGCACGCGCGGCGTGCAATGGGACACGGATGGAAGCAGGCTAACCGTTCATGCAGAGAAGGGGCAACGCGCCTTCAAGTTGAACAATGCACCTGTGCCGCAAGCGCTCGCTGACGTGACGCTGCAGACGGTCATTGACGACGGTGTTGCGAAGGCGGTGACGCTGCAAGCGCACAGCGATATGGAAGGCGAGTCCGTTGCTTGGGGGAAATTGACCAATGAAGCGGGGCTCTATGAGGTCGTAGAAGCGCCTCCCGGTTTGTTGTTCGAGAAGCATGGGCGGCTGCACAGCTTGTATCTCGAAGAGAACGCAAACGTCATTATGCGCGGTGCGTCCGGGACGCTGAAGCTGAAGCGGGTAGGAAACGACAATCTGATGAGTACGGTGACATGGAACAATCCGGATGAAATGCGCTCGAACCTGAACCTCTTATGGCAGGAGGCGGAGGCCTTTACCTCTTCGGGCGGCAAAGGCTTTACGAAATATTCGACCCGGCCGTTCTTATCCGGTGGGGTAGGTTTAGGAAACTGGGATCAGAAAGGGCAGTGGGCGAAATGGACGTTCACAGTCCCGAAAGCAGGCAAATATGATCTCGTTCTGAAGTACGTAGCAGGTTGGGATTTGCCGACGGGTACGCTTACAGGTCGACAGATGATGATCGGCAACCAGCCCTATTATGCCGAGGCGCCGACAACCGTCGATTGGGGGACGGTCCCTGAAGCGTGGAAAGGGCTGCGGATCAAAACAGGACAGCAACTGCCGGCAGGTCCGGTCGACATTACGATGTGGAATGCTGGCGGCGCAATGAACTTGGACTGGATCGGCCTGATCGAGGAGAAGGATGACGAGGAACTACCTACTGTGCCTGGCAATTTGCAGTTGGTTTCTCGTACGGAAACTTCCGCAACGGTTAGTTGGTCCGCTTCGACCGACAATGTCGGGGTGAAAGAGTACGCGCTGTATGTGAACGGCGTACAGAAAATGGCGGTCCCGGGCGGTGCGCTCTCGGCGACGATTACAGGACTTAGTCCTGGGAAGATATACGTAATCACCGCCAGAGCCGTGGATACGAGCGATAATCGTTCGGTGGCAACCACTGGCGTGACAGTCACAACCGAGGATCATACAGCTCCTTCATGGGGGGGATCGAGCGCAGTCCGGGACGTTCATTTGTTCCCAGGCGCAGCAAGAATGGAATGGGATTCCGCAACGGATAACTCGGAAATGGTTGTTTCCTATTCGATTTACCGTAAGGACTCAACCCAATCGTCTTTCGTGAAGGCAGGGACGGTGACAGGCAGCACATATAGTTACGATGTGACAAACCTGCAAGCGGGGGGAACCTATACGTTCCAAGTACAGGCGACGGATGCCAACGGCAACGAATCAGCTGGTGGTCCGAGCTTGACTGTAACGCTGCCTGCGGCTAGCAGCGAGTACTATGAGTCGTTCGACGAGCGGACGACAGGCAACATGACGACAGCAGGCAACTGGACCGTGTCGGCGACCGGCGGAACAGCGGTAGCGATCGTGCCGACACCGAATGCAAGCGGCAATGCGCTGCAGGTGACGGATAGTTACGCCCCGACGGATGACGACTATACGGAGAGCCCGGTTATCACGAGAACGAATGCGGCGCTGAGCGGAAAGGTGACGTTCGAAACCAAATTCATGTTTAGCCGGCTGAATCACGACATCGGCAACTTCGAGATCAAACTGCGTGGCTCTGGGACAGATGTCGTGCGGTTCAACAGTTTCTCAGACGGTACATTTGGTTACTGGAAGGTGGTGAACGGCACACTCACGGCCTTCAAAATTCCGAAGTCCTCCGGCTTTACCGTGCCTCGCGATCAGTGGCTCACGCTCCGCATTGATCTCGATACGATCGCGAAAACGTATGACATTACGATGCAGGCCGATGCTTTCAAAAACTACGTTGGCGTGGTGGACGCTCCCGGCACGATGGATCGAGCGCTCGGCGTCTATAAGATTAGTGGAATTCCGTTCTACAATAACGCAACCGCGACGGGGATCGATACCTTCCGGTTCAGCACAAACCGATATACGAGCAAATTCTTATTAGACTATGTGTCCTTGTACGAAACCACAGTCGATAAGACACCTCCTTCGTGGGCAGGATCGAGTGCTGTTCGGTCCGTTCATTTGTTCCCAAGCGCAGCCAAACTGGAATGGGATTCCGCAACGGATGACTCGGGCGTTGTTGCTTCGTACTCGATCTACAGGAAGGATGCAACCCAATCGTCTTTCGTGAAGGCAGGGACAGTGAGCAGCAACACCTATGGCGATGTAGCGGGGCTGCAGCCGGGAGGCACCTATACGTTCCAGATTCGAGCGACGGATGCCAAAGGCAACGAATCGGCCGATGGCCCGATCTTGACGGTGACGTTGCCTACTGCAAGCAGCAGCGGTGAGTATTATGAGTCGTTCGACGAGCGGACGACAGGCAACATGACGACGGCAGGCGGCTGGACCGTGTCGACGACTGGCGGAACAGCGGTAGCGATCGTGCCGACACCGAATGCAAGCGGCAATGCACTGCAGGTGACGGATAGTTACGCCCCGACGGATGACGACTATACGGAGAGCCCGGTTATCACGAGAACGAATGCGGCGTTGAGCGGAAAGGTGACGTTCGAAACCAAATTCATGTTTAGCCGGCTGAATCACGACATCGGCAACTTCGAGATCAAACTGCGCGGCTCCGGGACAGATGTCGTGCGGTTCAACAGTTTCTCGGACGGTACATTCGGTTATTGGAAGGTGGTCAACGGCACACTCACGGCCTTCAAAATTCCGAAGTCCTCCGGCTTTACCGTGCCTCGCGATCAGTGGCTCACGCTCCGCATTGATCTCGATACGATCGCGAAAACGTATGACATTACGATGCAGGCCGATGCTTTCAAAAACTACGTTGGCGTGGTGGACGCTCCCGGCACGATGGATCGAGCGCTTGGCGTCTATAAAATCAGCGGAATTCCGTTTTACAATAACGCAACCGCGACGGGGATCGATACCTTCCGGTTCAGCACGAACCGATATACGAGTAAATTCTTGATCGATTATTTGTCCTTGTACAATTAGCATGAAGTGACAATTCAGGATGCCAGGGCTGTCCCCGAAGTCTTTCTTATTCTGGGACAGTCCGATTGTTGGAACAATTTAACACGGTCATTTACACGAATCATCCGATTTGTTAAGATAAATTAATACCATAAACCATCAAAACAGCGACATTTGCGAGAAAAAGGGAGGGGGAGGTTATGAACAATTTTCAACCGATCCTTTTCATCAGAAACATATCTCATTCTCTTTTTATACGGCTGATTGCCGGGTTCCTATGCATCGTTGTACTCCTCGTTTCCCTCACAATCTATGCCATCTCCGTTTCCAAAGAAAACGTCAGACAGGAAGTCGTCAAATATAATACGCTTATGCTGAGCAACGCGAAGGACAGCTACGAAAAGCATTTGGACCTGATCCGCAAGCAGATGGTGCTGTTTTTTTTCAGCGAAGAAGTGCAGCTCATGGCCAAAAAAACGAACTACGTCAATTTATCCCTCATTCAGAAAAATATTACAACCTGGACAACCAATCCCTATCTTTTTATCGAAAATATATTGTTTTATTCGAAGCGTGATGAGCTTGTTTTGGAGAAAAGCACGAGCACGAACGCCAACCTGATGTTCAATGTGTTCTACCGAAGCAGCGAGTATCCGCTCGAATTTTGGAGGCAGCAATTTACGGAACCAGATTCGAGTCGGGTTTTACCCGCCGCAAATATAAGTAATTATATCTTCCGCGACCGTCCGCAACTGCTAGGCGAATTCATACCGATCGTAATCAAGAATCAGGAAAATTCGGATTTCTATATGGTCGTCTTTCTCGATGCCGCCAAAATGTTCAAGGCGTTCCATCAAGGCATTAACGATTTTATGATTTACGATAGCGCCGGCAACACAATATTTAAGAGCGTCAAGGAGGAGTCGTTCAACGACTTCAAGGATTGGCAGCGAAATGGGGACGCTTTCATTCAAGATGAGAAATATCACTTCCAGACAGTGGGAGATGGCACCGGATTTACGTACGTCGACCGCGTTCCCGTTGACCAGATTGCTAATCAGACGCGGCTGAATGTGACGCTTATCGTCATGATTGTGACTGCGATCACGCTCAGCATCCTTTTCTCGTTCTTGTTCGCGGCACGCATCAACAACCCATTGAAGAAAGTGATCGATTCGATTCGCAAAATGAACGACAATGTGCCATTCCGTTCAAGCATCAAGGAATTTAATATTATTCGCGATAAAATTCAGGATAATCAACTGATCTTGAAGCAATTTTCATTCATCAACCACGTAAAGGCGATTCGAAATCAGAATTCCGACTCGATGAAGCTGGAATTTGCTGACAAGCCGTTTGTGCTCATCCTTTTTCAAATTCACGAAACGAGCGACTTGGACAGCGCGCAAGCTGCCTTACTCCAGAACTGGCTGTATTATTGCAAAATATACATAGAAAGCCTGATCAAGCCTGAATTCGCTGATGCGCTCACCTTTCAGATTGAGCGCCACCAAATTTTGAGCCTTGTATACACCGAACAAACAGCGAAAGTGCTTGAACTGCTCGTTCAGATCAAAGACGTGTTCAATCACGACAAGGAGCATGCCCTTGTGACTATGGCGCTTACGCCGGTTTACTCGGATTCGGCTCAATTGACGGAAGCGTACGCGGAGGCGCAGGAGCTGGTCGGAGAACGCCTGCTCAGCAACGAATCGCAAATCATTCAAAAGCGTGCCACACTAGCAGCAATCGGGTTCTCGGCGGATCAAGACAAAGCTTTCGAGGCCAATCTGAGAGAAGGCAACACGTCTCAGCTAATTGAGCTTATGGAACGAGTATTCGCCAAATGGAAAGGCAAGGAACTGCCTGCTGCAGCTATGATGCGGTTCGCCGATTCGATGATCGGTAAAATCCGGAACGCGATGCTTCCGAATCATCTCGATCCGGACAGGTTGGAGTCGATTCTCGGCAAAGCGGCTGAACGCATTCAGCGCTGTTCCACAGTAACGGAATTGGAACGGCTGATGCTCGAATGGGTGACACAGACGGCGGATGCGGTTCATGAGAAGAAGCAAGAGAAGTATCCTATTGCATCAATGGCTACTGATTACATCAACGAGCATTTGGCAGAGGAGATTTACCTTGACGTGCTCGCAGATAAATTAAAGATGAGCAGCAGTTATTTATCGACGTATTTCAAGGCAAAGACGGGGAAGAACATCGTCGATTATATTAATGAAACCCGCATTGCCAAAGCGACGGTGCTCTTAGCCGATAACCAGATGAAGATCCAGGCCGTCTCGAAAGCTGTCGGATACCAGAACATGGCATCGTTCAACCGCATGTTCAAGAAATATACTGGCATCACGCCAAGCGAGTATCGGAAGAGGAACGAGTCGTCTTCCTGAGTAAACGGATCCGCCAGACGAGGATGGCGAGATCCGTTTTCTTATTGATCAAGCGTGACTTCACGCGGGTTATAAGCGTTTTTACAAAAGTTGATATTATTTTTGGAAAACCGGAAAGTAGTTGCAAACGGATGAGAACCGTTCATTTACCGGTGAACTGGCGTTGTCCTATGATAACGTTATCGGATGAAACTCAGGAAATGAGAGCGGATTCATCAGCTTGAATAGTCCTCACGCATCCTTAATACACAAAGAAAAAGGGACGGTGTATGTTAAATTGAGACAAAAGAGCAAAGGTAAGTACTGGGCTATGGCTGTCATCCTTTCATCCGCTTTGATCGCGGGTTGTTCCGACAAAGGCAACGAAACGAATGGTTCATCCACTTCGCCCAAACCGAGCGCATCAACAAGTACAACTGCGGCCAAACTGCCTGAAGCGGGAAGCTTTCGCATGTTGACGGAGCTTTCTCCTGGCTGGCCTGCCAAGCCGGATTGGCCCATATGGAAATGGGTGAAAGAAAAAACGAATATTACGGTGAAGCAAGAGACGCAGACGGGTCCAGAGTCGTTAGCACTTTCGATCGCATCGGGGGATATGCCCGACGTGTCCGCGATTTATGTGGGCGATGCTCAGAAGTATGGTCCACAGGGTGCATTCCTTGATTTGTCCAAGCATTTGGATAAGATGCCGAACGTCAAAACGTTCCTGGCTGCCCATCCGGATGTCGCCCAAAGGATGACTTCGCCCGGAGGAGAGATGTACCAGTTGCTCAGCGACGGTGCAGGTGCAGGCAATCAGATGGTTTGGTTTTATCGGGATGATGTTCTAAAGAAAAATTCGCTCCAGGAGCCCAAAACGTGGGATGAACTGTACGAAACGGCGAAGAAGCTGAAACAGTTGTACCCGGACAGCTATCCGTTTGTTTTCCGTCACGCTTTGGGTACGCTCAATACGTTCGGGCCGGCTTTTGGCGTTTATCCCGGGATCTATGAAGATCAGGCTACAGGTAAGCTCAAGTACGGGGCGACGGATCCAAACTTCAAAAAAATGATCGAATATTTGAGCAAATTCCATAAGGAAGGCCTTATCCCGCCAGATTGGCTAACAATGGATTATAAGGCTTGGACGCAATTCATCGCGACGAACAAGTCGTTCATGACGGTTCAATACATCGGCCAGATCGAAACAATGAACACGGAGTTTAAGAACGGGGAGCATCTGAAATTTATGGCACCGCCAGTCGGAGCGGGCAGCAAACCATACCTTCCTAGAGGAAACTATGAAACGCTTGGATTTGCCGTATCGTCCAAAACGAAAAACCTTGACGTCGTTCTCCGCTATCTTGATTTTGCGTATTCCAAAGAAGGAACGGATATGCTCAGTTGGGGGAAAGAAGGGGAGACCTACACAATCGATAACGGTAAAAGGAAAATGAACCCAACCATTAAAGAAGCAAACGATCTCCGCAAAGAAACGGGCATTATGACGGCGGGCACCTACGGACAGTTCGATTACAGTGCCATTACGTCAATGAGCAACGAAAACGAAAAATATTCCTATTCAGAGGCGGCGAAGTATCAATTCCCGGTTACTAATGTCCTGCCGGCTTTGAAGCCGGATGAAAAAAGTGCAATCGTGACAACCGAAGAGCAATTGAATAAATATTATGAAACGTCTGTGACCAAATTCATTATGGGTGAAACGCCGTTGACGCAGTGGGATACCTTTATCAGCGAGCTGAACAAGCTTGGCTTGCAGAAAATGTTGGATGCGTACCAAACGGCATTTGATCGGGTCAAATCGAAAAAATAGATAGTCGAAGCGAAGGGCCAACGCATCCAAGGCTTGGCCCTTTGATTTTTTCGGGAGGAGGTAAGGAAATGAAGCTATCCATCTTCAGGCAGTTGAAGCGTGATCGAACCTTTGTCTTGCTGTTTGCACCGGTATTGGTTTATTACATCATGTTCCGGTATGTTCCGATGTTCGGCATCGTCGTCTCGTTCATGGATTATAACGTGTTTAAGGGCTTTACCGGAAGTCCTTGGGTAGGGTTAAAATATTATAAGCTGTTCCTCGACAACCGGGATGCGTTAGTCATTATCAAGAATACGATTTTGCTTGGAGCCTACAAGCTTTTCTTCGGTTTTCCTGCACCTATTATTCTCGCGCTTCTGCTGAATGAGCTTCGAAGCACGATCTACAAACGATTTGTACAAACGGTCAGCTACCTGCCGCATTTTCTGTCCGGGGTGGTTGTTTCGAGTATGATCGTGTTGCTGCTATCACCGAGCACGGGATGGATCAACCATACGCTGCAAGCGCTAGGGATGCCGGCCATCAATTTTTTGCAAAAAGAAGAATGGTTCCGCACGATCTACGTCAGCTCAGAAATTTGGCAGCAAATCGGCTGGGGTTCCATCCTTTTTCTTGCCGCTTTAACAACCATTGATCCGCAGCTGTATGAAGCGGCCAAAATGGACGGAGCCGGCAGATGGAAGCAAACGTGGAACGTCACGCTGCCCGGTATTGCGCCGACAATTGTAATTATGTTTATTTTGCAAATTGGTCATGTGCTGGAAATCGGTTTCGAGAAAGTATTCTTGTTGTCCAATCCCGCTACCTACGATACGTCGGACGTCATATCGACTTACGTATACCGCGTGGGGGTGTTGCAAGGAAATTTCAGTTATGCATCGGCCATCGACTTGTTCATGGGGATCATCGGATTCCTGCTCGTCTATTCCAGCAATCAGATTAGCCGTAAACTGGGAGAAACCAGCTTATGGTAGGGGAGAAATGAACATATGCAGAAGCGAATTCGTTATTTTGACTGGATGAACGTTCTTCTTATGGGGATACTCGTTTGCTTGATGCTATTTCCCTTCATCCATATGGCAGCGGTTTCCATAAGCGCATCGGACTATGTGATTCGCAATGAAATTGCGCTGTGGCCCAAAGGCATTAATTTTGAAGCCTACAGATCCGTCCTGCAAGACAAACGGATTCTGATCGGATATAAAAACACGCTTATTTATGTCGTGCTAGGAACGGTATTATCGTTGGCATTCACGACCATAGGTGCTTATGCCTTGTCAAGAAGGGGGCTCGTATTCGGTAAAACATTCATGCTGCTCGTCGTCTTCACGATGTTGTTCACGGGCGGTTTGATCCCGACGTATCTCACGGTGCGCAGCTACGGTCTGCTCGATACCATATGGGCGATGGTACTGCCTGGGCTTGTCTCCTCCTGGTATTTAATCGTCATGCGCACGTTTTTCCAGGGCATTCCACGCGAGCTCGAGGAGTCCGGCAAAATCGACGGCTTATCAGACCTCGGCATTCTGCTAAGAATTGTGCTTCCGCTGTCGAAGCCGGTCTTATTGACCATCGCCCTTTTTTACGCTGTGGGCATATGGGGGAATTTCTTCTCTGCACTTATCTACTTGCGAAATCCCGATCTGTTCCCGCTACAGGTCATTGTTCGAAACATCGTCTTGATTGGTCAAGTTGGCGATACGACGGTGAGCTCCGCGGTTGGAGATACGAAAATCGTGCTGGAATCGTTGAAGTATACGGTCATTCTGGTAAGTACACTGCCTATTCTGCTGGTCTATCCGTTCATCCAGAAGCATTTTACGCAGGGTGTGCTGGTCGGGTCGGTAAAAGGGTGAAATAGGCAGATTAATTCAATATTGAGTCTATCATCTCTCCTGAAATTAGGTTATAGTTGGAGGAATTATTTGTAAGGAGAGATACAGATGTCAGACATACAGGCAATTGTATTAGACTTGGACGGAACATTGCTTGGCAGTGACAAGAGCATATCACCTAGAAACTATCAGACTGTTAAAAGATGTTATGACTCTGGAATTCATATTATTGTTGCCACGGCGCGACCGCCTAGAGCGGCGAATCATTTTGTAGAGAATTTTCCTTTTGTAGACTACTTTGTTTATTACAATGGTGCACTAATAACATGCAAGTCTAAGCAAACTCAGCGGCACATTAGCATCCCAAACGAGATTAGCCAACAGATTAACAAATTCATCGAGTTACATGCTCCTCAATCGTTAATTTCATACGAGGTTAATGATTCGTGGTATGCGTGTAGACCAGTTCCCGACTCGCAGCGTGCTCAATTCGGTCTTCGTTCGAATGATCCGAAACCCCAGGTTATTGATAACGATTTTATTAGTTCACTCTCCCCCACCAAAATATTGGTTCAAGGTTGGAGCACATGGAGGGATATAATAGAGCAGTTCGGCGACCATGTGAACGCAATCGCAACCGATGGAGGGGTATTGGTTCAAATTATGCAAAAATCAGCATCAAAGGAAGAAGCCGTGCAATGGGTGCTTAATGATGTCGGGGTGAAGTCAGAAAATGTAATGGTATTCGGGGATGACTTTAACGATTTAGGACTATTCCAAATGTGCGGATTTCCCATCGCAATGGAGAACGGGATCATTGAACTGAAAAATTGTGCAGCCCACGTAACCGACTCAAATGATAACGATGGTGTTGCTGTTGCAATTGAAAGATTTGTGGGTGTAATCAATGGGTAAAAATGATTCAACTACGGGAAACATTAGTTTAGACAAACCAAGGAGCAGATCGCCGCTGCAGGCGATTGTTCGCTTTTCTTTGAAGTAAAGTGGCAGCAAACCTCGTAACATATGTTGAGAAGTAACTTATTTTGGCACAAAATGTTGCGAACCTATTTTCCGCCGCGCCTATAATTGAAATCGAGAGGAGGGACTAAGATGGAGTGGTTGGAGCGGATGAATCGAGCGATAGACTATATTGAAGCAAACCTCACTGGAGAGATCAAATTGATGGAAGCGGCCCACATGGCCTGCTGTTCGTCATATCAGTTTCAACGGATGTTCTCGTTTATTACTGACGTGACGTTGGCGGAGTATATTCGGCGGAGACGACTGACGCTTGCCGCGTTGGAGCTGCAGCACGGTGGGGCGGCGAAGGTGATCGATGTCGCGCTGAAGTACGGCTATGAGTCGCCAATTTCTTTCGCGCGAGCGTTCAATTCACTTCACGGGATCACGCCGGCCATGGCCCGTCAGGAGGGGATTGCCCTTAAAGCTTATCCCCGTCTATCCTTCCTTATCACAATTAAAGGGGCAATGGCAATGAATTATCGAATCGAAACGAAGGAAAGTTTTGAAGTGTTCGGTATTGAAGGTGTATTCCGCGTAGACGGGGGCGGGGAGGCGCCGCAGACACCGGCGAAGCTGTGGGAGCAGAGCATTGCGAATAGCGACGTGAAGAGGCTTGAAACATGTGCAGGCGATTTGCCAGCGTTCGTTAGCCAGGATTTGCATGCCGTACATGCAGTATGCAGCTACCGGAAGACCGGATTAGACACGTTCCCGTACATGCTGTGCGCTTTCAAAAGAGAAGGGAGTAACACGGCCGGGTACACTACGGTGAGTATTCCCTCGCATACATGGGCGATCTTTCCGTCGGAGCCGCATCCATGGGATCAGTTCGGCGCGACGATCGAAACGCTATACAAACGCTTTTACACCGAGTGGCTCCCGACCGCAGGATATGAGCAGGTGGACGGAATAGAGTTCGAAATGTACGGTGCTAAAGACGACCTCAATTATATCGAACTATGGTTTGCAGTTCGTAAAGTGTGATGAAAACCATTTCAAGCGGAAGAATGCCCAAAAAGTAGAGAATTTTCTTTAATTCATCTGGCATTAATCAATTAGCCCCTCAGCCGTTGCTGTGGGTCTTTTTTTGCACAATGCTTGAAATGCAGATTACGCTAATGAAGGAAAAGAATGAGGTCTAACCGAATAATGAATTATCCCTTAAGCGACTGATCTTTACGATCTGCTGCCGTTTTCATGGTAACGAGCTACGGAAACAGGATGAAGAGGTGAAATATGATTCGAGGAGTAATTATTGAAGGTTTGTCTACCTCAGGAAAAACATCAGTATTTTCTGCAATAAAGAGATTACATAGCCAAACACACAATGGTGAAAAGACGATAATTGCAATAAGTGAACACTACTCGCAAGTTTTGCATTCATACCAGGGTGTTTTAAGATCCATGGACAAGGTTGAACATATTCAGCTTTTAAATCGTCATGTTGATTATCTCGAGCAGCAATTCGAATGGATTGATGCACTTGGGCATACGAAACCATCTAACGGTGTCTTTTATCTTTTGGAGAGGTTCAATGTCAATCATCGAGCGGCCTTTATAAATTCCGAAGAAATTGAAATGCTGGAAAAACGTCTATTAAAGCTGAATGCACAATGTATACTCTTAACCGTATCCAAAGATGCAGTAGAGTCTAGATTTATTGAAAGTCGGGGCGAAGTTTGGAAATCGTATGTGATGAAAAACCACCCCACGGTAACAGAGGCATGTAAGAAGTTTTTAGAGGATCAGGAAAAGCTTCGTATGTGTTCTAAACAATCGCTAATTCTATAACTATCTTACAGGCTAAAATTATACTAGGAGGTCGTGAAAATGACGGATCAATATGTATTCCGTTAAGTCCGTGGTCCCCCGCCGTATCGTTATTCACACCTTATAAATCTTTAGGGGGACGAATATGGATATTTTAATCAGAGAACTAACGGCTGGGGACGATGACGGGGGTACAAACCTTGATGATAGCTTTATCGTGGATTCTACCCTTGTCTTGCAACTAACGGGACAGCGAATCGGATATACAGTGAAAGAGAAACCTCTTAGCAAGAAAAGCTACAACGACTTGCTCTTTGAAGAAGAGACGGAGAAGGATTATTCGAACTACATCGGCAATCCTGATCAAATCATCTATTTAGCGCTTGTAAATAATCGAGTAGTGGGTCAAGTTATTTTGAAAAGAAATTGGAACAAATATGCCTATGTGGAAGATATCAAAGTTGACAAGCAATATAGAGGACGCGGTGTTGGCCGCAAACTAATCGAACAGGCCAAACGCTGGACGAAGGATGGCGGTATGCCGGGAATCATGCTGGAGACGCAAAGTAATAATGTCCGCGCATGCAAATTCTACGAAAGCTGCGGTTTTGTCATCGGTGGTTTTGATTCCTACGTCTACAGAGGCTTAGATAAACAAAGCGATGAAATCGCGATTTATTGGTATCTGATGCTTGAATAATAAGTGATTAACTCCCCAACATTGTTACAGGACAAGAATAAATACCATTAAGAAGTCGCCATATTGGCGGCTTTTTAATGATGTAAATTAGGGCTGATTTGTTCAACATTAGTATAAGAATTTTCAAGAAAAAACGATTGGGAATTCCTAAATATGGTAACATGTGAGTAAAGGAATTAGAGGTGTATTATGAAGCATCAATGTTTGGATTGATTTGAGAGACATTAGATCGTCAAATCGTAATGTATATACACCAGAAGGAATTGAATATATTGCATTTCCTTTTCGTGATGGGGAATTAATGGAAGCGAAAGAGTTTTTACCAAAAGCAAAGGAAGTCCTTCAAAATAGAATCGAACAAAACAAACGAATTCTTGTTACTTGTCATCAAGGAAGGTCTCGTTCTGTTATGTTGCTGCTGTGGTTTTTAGGTGAGAAAAGGGGCTCTTTCACAAAAGCTTTTAAAGAAATAAAATCAAAGCGCCCTATTATAGAACCTGATAAAAATTTCAAACCGCTAATCGAAGAGTGGAAGAAAGAATATCCAAACTGAGTGCAGGGCTTAACTAGACGGAGAACAAGAGGTTTAATTACCCAAAACAAAAGAGCTACAGCGGATGTAATGGAAGTCTCTGGCTGGGAGCCCTGTAGTTCCGCCGACACAAAGGGCTAACGACAAAAAAGGCATTCCCTGTAGTAGTTAACTACAAAGGAAATGCCTTTTTCACATACCCACACTGTTTAGTTTAAGGCCGCAGCGATTTCGGGGAAACCGGCTCAATTAACTTCAATAATGCAATGATGTCCGCTTTATCAAACGTACTATTTCCATCCATATCATACCCCAATGGCGTTACCGCGAGAACATTGGTAATGTCCCACAGCTTCTCCTCTTTTTGATAAAAGAGGGACACGATATGTGCGTTCGAAGCTGTCCCGTCCAAGCTCACTACTTTAACTTGGAATCGGTTCAAGCCTTCCACGAAAGTAACAGGTTCACTCTGTCCGTTCGTCACCTCGATGGATGCGCCTAGCTGGCCGCTCTGCGGATCCATCCGCTTCAACTCGGTGCTAGTACCGGCTTCCATAGAAGCTGCTCGAAAAGTAAATGCTGAGTTAGCGCCATGAACAACAGCCGCGGTCCACGGTGTGGATGTTGGCAGTACTTTGCTATAGGCATCACCTGTGAGCACAAGCTGCGCGAAAGCAGGCTTCACAACAACGGTCACCGATTGGGACTCCGTGCCATCTGTGAGGCCACTTCTTTCGTACAGAGCTGTATATTGGTGCGTGCCAGAGCTGACGCCTGTTAAGCTGATATCCGCATTCCCGTACACATCGGTCGTTACCCTCGCCCGTTCAGTGCCATTCTCTTTCAACGAAATGTAGCCGGGCTGGGTCAGGTCACCGATTAAGTCACCTACGGATACGGAGAATTGAATAGGTTCTCCAAGCTGGAAAGTTCCACTCGGATAATTCAAAATGAGTACAGTCCCTTGGGTATTCGGTTTGATGACTTGGGTGATCGGGGTTGACGTCTGTGCTTCATGCAGCAGATCAGGAACGTACGCAACCTGAATAGGGTAAGTTCCAGGTAGCAGCGCTGCTGAAGTGATAAAAGCAGTTCCAGCCGAGTCAAGATGTATTGGAGTGTTTAGTAAGTTGCCGCCACTGAAAACAATATGGCCAGCAGGAATCTGCGACTCTCCATTCGTATTGGTCACATGTGCGGTAAATGTAAGGGGAGTACCATAATAAACTGCCTCCGTTACTGAAGCGGTAACTACGACAGTAACAGGGATTGGTTTAATCTGCAGACTACTGCTGGTTGACACCCCATTCAGGTGCTCGTCGTCCCCTAAGTAACTTGCGACGACCGTATGCGTGCCAACAGCAAGCTGCTCGGTCTCCCAAGTCGCTGTCCCGTTCGTCAGCGTCAAAGCACCCGGCCAATTACTGAAGCCGCCTGTACCTGAAAGTGTTACCGTCCCCGTTGGAACTGACACACCGCTGCCTGCGTTAACTACCTGCACCATTACGCTAACTGTGTGTCCGTATATGCTTTCCCCTGATTGCGGTGCCACAGACAGCTGAACAATAACCGGTGCTTTGGATACAGGCTGGGTAATTGGCTGTGAGGCACTCGTGACATGATTGCCATCACCGCTATATTCCGCCGTAATGACGAGATCGCCAACCGGCAGATCATGAGTGGCAAGCACCGCAGTGCCACTGCTATTTAGTGGGACTGGTGCTTGCAAGTCGACACCGTTATTTTTAAAAGTAACTGTGCCTGTAGGCTTGATGCTAGGATTCAATGTATTCGTTACCTGTACTGTTAAAGTCGTCGTTTCACCGACAGAAATCCCACCCGATGATGATAGGGTTGTCGATGTACTTGCTTTGTTAACGGTATGCCCGACTGCAGCTGATGGACTCACCGCATGTTTGCTGTCTCCGCCGTACTCCGCTTTAAAAGAGTGGGACCCAGTTGATAAACTTTCGGACACTGACCATTCAGCCGTTCCTGAATTAAGTATGGCAGTCCCTAATGTGGTTGAACCATCTTTGAAAGTTACCATACCATCTGGTGTAATTGGGCTACCAATGGCATTTGTTACGGATGCTTTTAACGTTAATGAAGTTCCGTAGGTGGAAGCTGCGTTTGTCGCTCCAAGAACCGTCAAAGTTGATGACGTAGGGATCAGATTGACGACCACGGGAATGGAGCTTGAGCTATTGGCAACATGTGTAAGACTTCCGCTGTAATGTGCTGTAATCGAATGGGTTCCCACTTCTAAAGTAGGCGCCGTCCATGTTGCTGTTCCTGAACTCAACGTCCCGGTGCCAAGTACAGTCGAGCCCTCCTTGAACGTCACAGTCCCTGTCGGTCCAAAAATGCTTACCATGCCATTCGTCACAGTTGCCGTCAACGTCACTGAGTTCCCGTATGTCGTGCTTCCTGGACTAACGCTGACAGCCACTACAGTCGGAATACCTAGGACAGATTGCGACAAACTACTAGACGTACTGGTTTGATGCTGACCATCGCCATCATAAGTCGCAGTGACGGAATAACCGCTAACCGGCAGTGACGACGTCGTGAAGGTCGCGACTCCGCTTCCGTTAACACTCGTAGTTCCCAGTACATTGCTGCTTTCTCGGAAGGTGACCGTTCCTCCCGGTATGACCTGATTGCCACTCGTATTGGCTACTGTCGCCGTGAAGGTAATCGGCTCGCCAACGTATATGAGTCCAGCATTTGAAGTAAGAGTGGTATTGGTTTGAATCGTATTAACCGTATGTTCAAAGGTAGACGACTGTGGACTATGTATACCGTCTCCGCCTGAATAACTAGCTGTTATCGTATGTGGACCGACTCCTAAGCCGGAAAAGGACATAGAGGCGTGAGCATTGAAATTTTCAAGCTGCTCCCAAGTACGTGTCGTTAGCACATTGTTTTGTCCTACAAACGTAACAGTCTTAGCGATGTTATTTACTGTTATATCCGTAACGTAACGATTCCCCGAAAGCTGCCAAGATTTTACCAAAGTGTTATTCGCATCATACCCATACAAATAAACAATTAAATTATTATCCGTATCGCTGTACGCCCAATAACTCATTCCGCCCCACTGAATAACAGGACAGTCCGAGCAAGTGAATTTTTTGCCAGCTTGCACCGGAGCAAGATCTGAGCTCTTATACACAACCTCCGGCTCTGAAGCAACGAGCTCCTGCGGTGCTCCAATCAATGTGCCCCCATCGTAGAACGTGATGCTCCCAGCTGGTGTCGCTCCGCCTAAATCACCATCTGTCACAACGGAAGTAAGCTGCACCGGCTCGCCATAAATGGACGTGGGCTGGCCTGTAATCACGTGCCCTACTGTTGTAAGTGCATAAGCTGCCGGCTGGTACAAGTTAACCAAGAGGGCAACCAAAAGAACTGCGCCAATCCATCGCAGCTTATTCCTATTTTCCCGTTTCACTATCAAACCTCCGCCCTGCGTAATTCTAGTAATTATACTAAATTTATCGGGTTTCGCGTGTATAAAATGAATAGAAAAAAGCCACCTGCACCCTGCCATGTAACAGGTACAAACGGCTCTTCTCTTCCTAAGTGTCAAATAGGACGCTCTATCTCAAACTGATCTCCCAATTTCGCATAGGAGTTGCCTGCCAGCCGACTAACCGGTCTCAAATTCTGAGCGTCAATATGACCCTTGTCGTACAAATCATTAGCGATTTTGTAAATCACTTTTACAAGAAAAGCCAGCAAACCCTTGAGTTTGTTGGCTTCTTCCAACCAAGCGTCTGCATGTTGGCACATAGCGATGAAGTAGACACGAGCGCTCCAATGGCGAGAACTTCGCCCACGCGAAGCCTCTAGTCTGTAATCGACTTTCTGGCGTTTAATACAACGCGGACGGTTGGAACACCTTCCCCAGTTTCGCATCTTGCGACCAATGGGGCAGACGGGCACACCATCTGAGCCCCAAAATACGTTATTCCGAAAAATGGAGGCATTAGTCTCTCAGGTTTAGAGGGAGCACCTAAGTTCAGAATGGAAAGCTAGGCTGTAAGGGACTTGGAAAACATGAGACGTTACAACGAGGGCTGTTATCTGAAACGGTTTCTATAAGGAACAAGCCGAAATGAATTTATTCTTTGAGGGCAGCGGCACGACTGATGAATCTCCAGCTTTTATGTTCTATATCGTGAGTACCATCGGGAAATTCTCCAGCTACACGATATTTTTCGTTCGCGCTATATTTATGGCCTCTTCGCGGTTGTTGACGCCGAGTTTCGAGTAGAGAGTCGAGCAGTAATTGCGGATCGTTCCCTCCGATAAAAATAGCTTGGTGGCAATCGATTTGTAGCGCAGTCCGCTCGACAGTTGCTCCAGAATCTCCATCTCACGTTTCGTAAGCCCATAAGGGTAGTTTTCCAGACTTGAGTTGATCTTCTCCAATTGTTCACGTTGTCGCTTCATCTCTTCGAAAATTCGCGTAGCGACCGATTGATCGATCCAGGTTCCTCCGTTATAAATAAGTTTCAAGGCTTCCTTCATCTCCTGCGGATTAGTCGACTTCAGCATGTAGCCTTCCGCCCCGCGCTCCAATGCAGTTGCAGCCTGCAAGGAATCCTCAAACGTTGTCATGAACACAACCTTCATATCAGGCCATCGTTGTTTCATCTCAAGTAAAGCGTCAATCCCGTCCATTCCCTGCATACGAATATCCATTAGCACGATATCCGGTTGGAACCGATCACAATGTTCTAATGCTTCACGGCCGTCCCCGGTTGTACCAACGACGTTAAAATCAGCATGCTGATCCAAAATTTGCTTTAAGCTGTCGGTAATGATCACCTGGTCATCAACGATCAGAAGGCGGATCGCATCATGTACAGGCTCTGTCTGCAACGGAATATTACATATGACGAAAGTTCCTTGTCCTGACTCGGAATGCACGGACACCGTGCCGTGAAATAGCTCAAGTCGTTCCTTCATTCCATTGATCCCAAATCCAAACTGGATTTCTTCATTTCCGATGCCGTTATCTTCGATCTGTAACCGGAGCTGCTGACTATTGAAATGCAACTGAACGGATATTAAGCTCGCCTTGCCGTGTCGAACCGCGTTGGTTAGAGACTCTTGAAGGCAACGAGATAGACAAAAGTTTGCTTTTTGCATAACGAGAGTCTCACTGCCGATCACACGGAATTTGACCGTTATACCCGTTGACTTTATAAAATCTTCAGTTAATTGCCGCAGCGATTCACTTAACGAATGGTTTAACGGAGTATGAGAGAGCTGATGCAGATGCTTTCGGATATCAACAAGACTGAGTTGGGCGATTCCCACAAGCGAATCGATCCTCTCTATTTGCGCATCTGGTACGGACGATCGCAGTGAGTCGACGCCGACGATGAGCGAGGTAAGCGTATGGCCAATCGTGTCATTCAGCTCATGGGACAGCCGGCTGCGCTCCTCCATCAGCGTAAGTTCCTCAATCCGCTTAATATGCTGCTCCAGCAACAGCTTTTGCTCTTGAATAATTCGGGCTTGCTTATGGTACTGAATTAATATATTAAACGCGAAGCCGATGGCAAAACCAAGGCTGCAGCTAACGACAAACTCATACGGGAGACGAGCAGCAATCCAACCGTTCAATACAGGGAATACGATTCCGCTAAGGATACCTGTCCACACATAGGTTCTTCGACTGCTCGTCAAGCCGATAGTTATCACGAGTAAAACAAAAGACCAAAGCAATCCCGGGGCTGCGTATGCTAAATAAAGATAAAAAAAGCCCGTTACCGTGACTTCGATTGTGAGGTACCACTCTTTTTTCCTATAGAGAATGATTAATGGAACGAGATAAACGACGAAAGCAAGAGAAAGTACAATCCAAAGCGACACAACGATCAATGATGGATCGACAAAACCAGAGCTTGCGATAATGACCAGCCAAAGTGTTCGTATAGCCACAAGTATCCAATCATACCAGAACCTTTTTTTCATTATGGAGAACACGAATTACGCACACCTACTTATATTTTTTTGCAAACCGATTTCCGAATGATTCAGACCTATCATGCAACATAAATTTCCGATCCGTCAAGCGAAGGAGCGGGTAAACAGTTAGAACTTGCTGTAACAAGCACGTCACATGAGACATTTGACATTTTTCATATGGTATATGTGACAGGTCCAAGTCCGAGTGTCAACAAAAGCCTGGTGGTTTTATCACTATCCGATTTAACAACTTCGGGGGTAAGGTGATGATGTAAAGCAACACAACATTCCAAAATAATAGGAGCGATGAGTTATGAAATCATTCACGATTCAAAAAGGGACTGTACTTGCATTAACAGCTATATTGGCGGGTACACTGGTATTTTCTGCTTGTGGATCTGTAAACGCGTTACAGAATGAAGGCTCGGTACAATCGGATACAGAGAAGGCAAAGAAAAACAAACATCGGGATGAAGTAGAACGCGCCATTGATGAGGTGGTAACCACCAAAGGAGTCCCAAGTTACATAGCTGGCGGGCTACAGAACGGGGAACGCTGGTCTTACGCTGCAGGTACAGCCAGTTACGAAGTACCACGCCCGGTAGAGTCCAATTTCTCATTCCGTATTGGAAGCATTTCGAAGACGTTCACCGCCTCCGTTGTATTGCAATTGGCTGACGAGAAAAAATTGAATCTGGATGATTCGGTCGAAAAATGGCTGCCAGGCCTCATAAAAGGTGAAGGGTATGACGCCAACAAAATTACGATTCGTATGTTATTGAATCATACAAGCGGGCTTGCTAGCTATACAGATTTGGATTTCCGAGATATTACTTTGCCTCAAAATCCGTTCCGTTACTATTCCGTCGATGAACTTATCGGAATGGGACTTTCAAAGCCGGCTGTATTTGCGCCAGGGAAGGGCTGGAACTATTCCAACTTGAATACTGTAATAGCCGCTCAAATTATTCAGATGGTAACAGGAGAAACGTATGCGGAGCAGATCAGGAAACGGTTCATCATACCGCTTGGGATGACAGGAACATTTGTGATGGGAAATAGTCATGAAATTCCGGGTAATCATGCCACAGGATATAATATGGACAGATCGGGTCATTTGTACGATTTTACAGAAATGAATCAATCATGGGCAAATGCAGCCGGAGATATAGTCTCAACAACTAATGATTTGACTACCTTCTTCAGTGCGCTGTTGGGCGGGAGGCTTCTATCTCAAGAGTTGATGGACCAGATGCACACAACAGTAGATGGACCTATGGGTAAAGTCGGACTAGGGATTTATGAATTTAAAACAGCGGACGGGCAATCCTACTGGGGGCATGCCGGCGGTACTTTCGGATATGAATCGAGAGCCGTCGGATCTCTAGACGGGAAGCATATTTTGGTAACGGCCATCAACGCGGTAGGCCCGGCAGTGGATCCGGCTCACAATAAAATAATAAATAAGGAGTTTATCAATTAAGTTTAAAGCCGACATCGCGCCCTTTATTTGAGGGCGGATGTCGGTTTCTTCTGTGATTAACCGTCGTTTCTAGCAATCGAGGCAACCTTCGGGCAAGCTGATTATAATTTCGAAATACTTCAAAAGTTTATGGAAGCAAATAAAACGGAGAAGGGAATCAAGACCAATACGGAACGATTCATGATAATGGGAAGGAAATAATGGGTTGTTAAACTAACTGGAAACGATAGTTCAATAATCCGTCCATGTCTAATTATGGAACTTTTTGATGGAACGGTCCGTATAGTTCACCATAGCTAACAAATTTATGAGGTGAGATAAATGGACATTCAACAAGAAAAAATTTGTGTAAAATGTGGTAACCAAATGATTAAATGTTATGTTGATGATGGATTTAAGGGTTTATTGGTTAAAAATCCTGAAGGAGATAGATTGTTTAGTAACAAAAAACAAACCAATATAAATCCTTTTATATGCACAAATTGTGGCTGGGCAGAATGGTATGCAGAAGATCCAGAAAACTTAAAGTAAGCATATCCTTGATCTTAAACTAACGCAAAACTATAACATAATTGACCTTCAAGTCAGAGGCTGCCGAGTAAACCGGCAGCCTTTTCTCAACTAATAAAGGGAAGTTTTTTTCAATAATTTATTGTACTAATATGGTAGAATATGTATATATTAGTGGACGAGGTGACTAGAAATGAATTCTGTTACTTTTGTAAGGCTAGCATCCTTCACAGATGCTGAAGAACTTTCTAGGCTAAATCAAGAGTTTAACGGCGGTGTAAAAAGACCTCCAACTAAGATAATTGAACGCTTAAATATAAATCATAACGAATTGATTGCAGTAGCAGAGATAAGTGGTAGAATCGTTGGTTTTGGCTGTGCTCAAAGTTTTTATTCATTTTGTTATGAAGAACCACACGGAGAAATTACCGAACTCTATGTAGAAGAAGCCGCTCGAAGAAAAGGAATAGCAATTGCAAAATGATCTAACGAATTGAGGCGTTTAAATATGAAAGAAAACAATGTCAGGGAAATTAGGGTAACTGATTATCACGATATTTATTTGTTAAATCAAGACTTTAACCCGAATCTGCATGTATTTTCCAAAGAGAAAATAAAAGAGAAGATTGAAATTATTATAAAGAAAACTAAAGATATCATCTTTGTTTACGAACAAAACAACGAGGTAATAGGATATATTCATGGAAGCCCGTATGAATTGCTTTTTTCCGACTCTTTAGTAAACGTCCTGGGATTTGTTGTTAAAGCAAGTTATAGAAATCAAGGTATAGGCAGCATGTTGATTGAACGTCTTGAACAGTGGGGAGTGGACAATGGATTTTCTGGGATGAAACTGTTATCTCACCCAAGTCGAATACATGCTCACAGGTTCTATGAACGACGCGGCTATAGGTTTACCAAGGACCAAAAAAATTTTATTAGAAAATTCGAGGACTAAACTATCGGTGAACGATAGCTCAATAGACATCAGCAGAAGGCTGCCGATAGCATAGAACGGCAGCCGTCTTAGCTTAACGGGCATGTTTGTTGAGCATTTCTCCGAATAGAAGTATTTAATAGGAAATGTTAATTATTGATTGAGCAATTTGATGATGAAATTATTCAATCGCGGGAAAACAACGAATTTGCACTTCAAGTAAAGAAAGGACAGGTGGCCCTGTCCTTTCTTAATAGACGAGTGTAAAAGCATGATGAGTTCACGGTTGATCAAGGTTTACAGATCGACTTTCAATGTGCCCAGCATCTTGGCGAATTTCGGATCGTGGTAGGATAAGAAAAGACTTTCCCGTGTATCGAGGGAGGAAATCTGTTCCATATCGTCTGCGCTCAACTCAAAATCGAAAATGTCGATGTTCTCGACGATCCGCTCTTTTCTCACCGATTTTGGGATAACAACGACTTCACGCTGAACAAGCCAGCGCAGCACGACCTGGGCGACGGACTTGTTGTGTTTTTCTGCTATCGAGGCCAGCACTTCGTTGCCGAACATGTTGTTGAGACCTTCAGCGAACGGCGCCCACGACTGGTGCTGAACTCCCTGCTCTTTCATAAAAGCGGCGCTCTCAGTCTGCTGGTAGAACGGGTGCGTTTCGATCTGATTGACGGCGGGTACGATTTCGTTATGCACGATGAGGTCCATCAGACGGTCGGGCAGGAAGTTGCTGACACCGATCGCTTTGATCTTGCCTTCGCGGTACAGGTCTTCCATCGCACGCCATGCGCCGTAGTAGTCACCGAATGGTTGGTGTATAAGGTATAGATCGAGATAGTCGAGCTGTAGCTTCTTCAAGGATTTGGCAAACGCCAGCTTGGCACTCTCGTAGCCGGCATCCTGAACCCACAGCTTAGTCGTGATGAACAGCTCCTCACGTTGGACGCCGCTGCGCTTGATCGCGCGTCCGACCGCTTCCTCGTTCAGATAACCGGCGGCGGTATCGATCAGGCGGTAACCGGCCATCAGCGCTTCATATACCACGTTCTCGCATTCTTCAGCATCGGGAACCTGGTAGACACCGAAGCCGATGATCGGCATTTTCACTCCGTTGTTCAATGTTACGTTTTGCATTGTAACTCCTCCTAGTGTTCAAATGTATAACAGCAAACGGCGCGTATCCCGGGAACTGGGCACTGCAGCGGTGTTTCCACTTACGGCTGAATTGCATTACAATAAGCTTAGAACCTTCGTGTTACACGAAGTCAAGCCGTCATCTAAAATTAATTTTCTAGGAGGATTTCACATGCATACGGTCAAAGAAGCCGCCCAGATAACGGGACTCACCGAGCACGCCGTGCGCTTTTACACGGATAAAGGTCTGGTGCCAAGCGTACAGCGAAATCAAAACAACATTCGGATGTTTGACGATGAATCGATCAACTGGCTGCATGGCGTCAAATGCCTTAAGCAATCCGGGATGCCGATTGAATTCATTAAAAAGTATATCGATCTCTGTCTCGAAGGGGATTCGACCATTCCGCAACGCTTCGCACTCATGATGGAGCATAAAGAAGCGGCTCTAGTTCAGCTTGAAGAAGCCAAACGGCACGTTGCGCATTTAGAACAAAAAACGGCCCTATATCAGGCCATTCTGGAGAACCGTTCTCCAGACACGACCAATCCCAGCAACTGGGTCAAAATTCAGCATATGCATGCTGACGTATTTTACTCGCCCTCTGTTCGGAAGGCGTGAGAGATATTCATGAGCACATCAACCGTTTTGGAGAAAATCCTCGGTTTAAAACAC
Organism: Paenibacillus sp. HWE-109; assembly: GCF_022163125.1. NCBI lineage: Bacteria > Bacillati > Bacillota > Bacilli > Caryophanales > Paenibacillaceae > Paenibacillus > Paenibacillus sp. HWE-109. Next base: position 9,020,912 of record NZ_CP091881.1, read on the forward strand.
TTGATTGGATTGGCAATGAACAAGATTCATATCAGTTAACGAGGAACGTTAGTTCAAAAAAGATTGAGTTTAATGTAGATTGAAGGGTAATTAATGTACAAATTTGTGTGATTATGAATTATTGGAGTGAAAGATGGAAAACGGCAGAATTGCAGGGGTTTTATCAATAATTTATCCTGGTGTGGGTCAACTGTACAATGGACGGATTAAAAAATGGTTTTATTATACTTGTCTTCAAATATTATTGACCGTTCTCTTTCCTCCCATATTTAGAATAGCCGACTTATTCACAACATACTTGTTTTTGTTTGGGATCATTACTATTATCTTACTGCCACTTGCACTAATTCCTTTTTGTTGGTTAGCATTTGGATTCATCTTTTTACCAAGACATTCAGCCTATAAAGATGCTATAGAAAAAGTTGAGACTTATGATTCAAATCGAGAAACTAACAAGACTAAATATTTTAGCTTGAAACAGCGATTAACAATTGTTGTTTTAGTGTTAATGATCGAAGTGTTAATCTCGCTATTCTTATTTGAATATTCTTGGGAATTTACAACAGACCTGTTATTGTAAGTTCATTTCAAAATTCCTGGACTTGCGGCAAGGAGTTTCACTAGTTCTTCATCCGGGGGAAGGTTGGATCGATCCCGATTACTCGGAGCCTACGGATACGTTGAAGTCGGATATTAGAAAAACAGGCTGCCAGCATATTAGGCAGCCTATTCAAGTAAAGGGCAGATTACTTTGGCAGGTAGGAGAATCTATACTTTTATAGAATTAACAATTACAGTAATTTTAAAGGACCACTTTTTTTAAAAAAGGGAACTTTTGAAATTTCTGTCGTCTGGGATGAGGATAGTAAAAGTTCGATTTCTGAAGAGGAAATGGCCAACTATGACTAAAATTTGGGAATTAAGATACTTTAATTAGCAATGAAATGTAAGTAGAATAGTACAGGAGCAAAAAAGTAAACATCGTCGATTAATTACATGTGGGAACATTAGTTCTGATATACTGAGGAAAAGGAGAAATGTAGCATGGGAGTTTCTGTTTATTACACTTGTTTGAGAAACTATAACCTTACCAACAGTGAGGAGCAAGAGATAACGGCCATCATTGATAAATACAATGCGGGTTTTGAAATGAAGGATATTGGAGAAACATTTTGTGTTTATGACTATGATCAGGATGAACCAACAGTGATCTTTGCAGGTTCAACAAAGTTACCCTTTTCAGATGATTTTGAAGATACATTGCATGCGCTGTTTTATTGGTTGACCTGTTTGACGGATATTAGAAGAAGTATTTCTAATGGGGATTGGCATGTGCATCTAGATGATACGGATGCCATTTGGGATGAGGATACAGGTTGGCAAATGCCAGAAGATTAATACTCGTATCCCCAAGAAGAATCAACGAATTGCTATCACAGGGATGGAAAGTTGTTAGTCAAAGTTCTAATGGGAGGTGGAGAGGGGAATACGGTCCATTCTCTCGTAATTCTTGAAAAATAGCTATATTACGCTATTGAATACCGATAGTGAAGGAGCTTGCTTCGCGGCAGCTCTTTTTGTTCATTCAAGTAACGGGCATGATAATTGGTATCCTGAATATTTACAGTTTTGTTAGGTTTGTAGTTTCGGATCTCATGAGAAATAAATAAGACTGTCGAAAAAAGGTGCAAATATGAAAATAAAAAAACGATCTATATTTATGCTAATTGGAGTATTCTTTTTGATGATACTAGTCTTTATAGGAATTAATTGGTTGAGAAATATAATAGATCAATTCCAAAATTTTTCAGTAACAATAAAGAACAAATCAGACTATGATATTGTTTCAATAGAGACTGGAATAATAAAAGGGGCTTCAAATGATATTTATACCGAGAAAATTATGAGTGGTGAAACCAGGGAAATTAACCCTATATTAAATTTAAAAGGAGAAGGTGCAATATATATTAAATATACCGATTCAAGAGGAGCTACCAAAGAAGAGACTGTATGTGGTTATACAGAATATCTATCGGGAAATTCAAAGGTGACAATTAGTAATGATAAAGTAACTATTGAACAAAATTGTATGTAAAATTTTAAGTGTTTATTGATCCAAGGATATCTTCTAAAGGGGACGGAGATCAGGACAGGAAAAAAATGTATTGACACAAAAATAATTAGGTGCCATACTATATATATGAACAACAACAATAACCTAACAAATGACATGAATGCTATTCCCTCGCTTGTACAATCCAAGCGCCAGATTGATCGCTATAACCTAGACATAGACGCACAAGCTATACTCGTCGCGTCTAGGCTAATGGCAGCGGGAGCCAGGCTTGGTCATGCTTCGGAGATTCATTTCTCTAGATTCGGTTTATCAACAGGGCGATATCGTTTATTGGCAGACCTTGAAGATAACGAAGGAGAAGAGTTGCCTTCGCAGTTAGCGGAGCATCTAGGTGTTACACGTGCTACAGTGACTGGTCTTATCGACATTCTTGAGCGAGATGGCCTAGTATCGCGACGATCAAGCTCAGAAGATGGCCGTCAGAAATCCGTTATATTGACAGAGCAAGGAGCGAAGAAGCTCCGTGAAATGGCACCTGAGCATTTCACTCGGCTGGAAGCCATGGTGGGCTTACTCAGTATCGAGGAGCGCAGTGTTTTTCTCGACCTGCTAGGCCGAGTTACACAAGGCATCTCAGCACTTACGGACGAACCAAGTGAACCAAAGCAACACATCAGTAATGAGTAGAATGGGCTAGTGAAGCTAGCCTATTTTTACCCTCATATAGTTAGGTTCCTAATTATATCTAACTGAAGCAAGCGCTGAACGATTTAAAAGAAGAAAGGAGCAACTAAATGAACAAAATGGAATACCCGAATCAGACAGATGGTGTTTACGAAATCAAGTCTGCTGGTTCTGGCGCAAAGACTTTTGTGCTGTGGCGTGAAATTTTAATGGCCTATGTTTCTCCTGCCATCATGGCAGGTATTGGGGGATTGGTTACTGCCGACAAGGGGCTCCAAATAGGGGCATTGACCACAATTGGCGGAACATCGGCCTTGGTGGCTTGGATGCTTGGCCTTTGGCTGCGCAGCCGAGGAGGCCAAAAACGGTGGATCATCGGTGCACCTCACTTGGTTGTGGTTGGGCTGTTCGCGTTGACGGGAGCAATGTTTGGCCTATTCGCCGCATGGGCAACATCTGGTTTACTAGAAATTATGATTCCCAGCAATGACCTAGCCTGGGTCGGTCGCGTCTGGATCGATTTCCCATTGTCTGGCTTCATAGCAAGCACGATAGTGATATGGCGGTGGCGTCTTGCCGCCACAACAAATTTTTCATCCAAAAGGAGAAGATAAAAATGATAGTTATTATTGGAGCAACAGGTACGATAGGCAGTGCGCTTTTGGAACGATTGGTTGATCTTGGTGTACCCGCTAGAGCGTTGAGCAGAGAGCCTGAGAAGTTGCGTGATCAGATCGGAGATAAAGGCCGGTCGATTATTGAGGTCGCATCGGCTGATGCTTCCGACCCCGAATCGCTGCGCCGTGCGTTTAAAGGAGCCAGTCAGCTCTTCCTTGCCATGTCCAACAGTCCAAGACAAATCGAATTGGAAACTTCGATCATTCAGATTGCTGCCGAAGCTGGAATCAAACACATCGTAAAGATATCCAGTCCTGCCTTTGAGATAAGCTCTCCAGTGGCAGTGGCGGGCTGGCATCAAGAAATCGAGAAAGTGCTGAGCGAATCGGGCCTCATTCACACCGTGTTGCGCCCTTATGCGTTCATGCAAAACTTGTTGCGCCTTGCACCAACGATCACAACCCAAAATGTTTTCTTCGGCTCCATGGGCCACTCACCCTGTAACTTCATTGACTGTCGCGATATCGCAGATGTTGCGGCAGAAGTTCTGATCAACCGCGAGGTATCAGGCCAAATATATACACTTACCGGTTCGGAGATTTTCAGCTATCCGCAGATCGCGAGTCAACTATCCACTCTGCTTCATCGGTCGATAAGCTACATCAACATGGACCCGCCAGTACTGCTCCGCAATCTAATCGAGCACGGGCATATGCCTACTTGGCTTGCGAACCACGTTGTGGAAATTCAAACTATGTCTACGGTGGTGCCAGAAAGTCCTAATGACACTGTGAAACGCTTGCTTGGCAGAGCGCCCCGCACGCTAAGCGCCTTCCTGCATGAGTATGTAGAAAATTTCCGGTAGAGGCTGAGCCCACCTATTTTGAAAATTGTGTCACTTAAAAGGCTACTCCTCCATCATTCAGTGATGTGAAGAGTAGCCCTCTTTAACTTGATTTTTGGGATTCCATTGAACCCCGATGCGGCTCACAGCCTTGATACATCGGGATTTTTGGCGTATGCGGGCAGCAGGATCTCAATTTTCGTGCCTTGCCACACTTTGGATTGGACCTGGATTTCGCCGCCGTGCGCTTCCACGATGGTTTTGGCGATGCTCATCCCGAGCCCGGAGCCTTCTGTTGATTCCTCGGTATTCGTTCCCCGGTAGTAGCGATTGAACAAATGATGCAGCGTTTCTTCGTCCATCCCTTTGCCATTATCGATTACGCGTATGCATGCCATGTCGTTCATCCTGCCGACAGATATGGTGATGATCACGCCAGGCGGGTTATGCTTCACGGCGTTGGACAGCAAATTGTCCATCAGCCGCAGCAGCCAGGTTTCATCGGCCTGTATCAGTAAGGGACACTCTTCTCCAACATAGTGAAACTGATACTCAGACATCATGGTGTCGTTGACGTACTTCAGTACGGAGCAGCGGACCAGCTCTATCAAGTCGATTTCCCGAACCTTCATGATCGAATCGCCCTGCTTGAGCTGATGAATCAACGAAAAGTCGGAGATCAGCTCGAGCATATAATCCCCTTTCTCCCGAATCGTCGCGCCCATGATCCGCATCTCCTCATGGCTCCATTGCTCAGGCAAGCTCTCCAGCATATACCCATAACCTTGAATTGTGGCCAAGGGCGTGCGCAGATCGTGAGAGATTCCTGACATCCACTCTGCTTGCGCCTTCTCCAGCCGCTCCCGTTCCTTCTCGGTCTGAGTCAATTGATGAGTCATCTGGTAGAAGGATTCGATCACTTCCTTATAGAGTCTGTAGCTGATTCGCAACGTGCCATTGCGGCGGAATACCTTGCGTACGTCCTTGGCGGTCAGTACCTGGTCGTATTGTCCCTTGCGCATACGATCGAACCAGCCTGCGAACAGAATCAGCGGCTGACCGTAGCGGTAGCCGTGCCAGATGGAGATCGGCAGCGCCAACAGCAGGATAAGTCCTGCAAACCAGACGAGTGCGCGCGTTGCCGTTTCCATCACAGGATGCTTAAGAGGGGTTCCCGCTGCGTGGGTTGTATAGAGGATCCAGGTCATTCTGCTCAGTTGGTCCCGATGGGTGACAATATTCGTGTCATAGTTGCTGGGAGATTGCTGGATGGCCAGGATATCCAGCGGTCGATATGCCTTCTGCACATATGCTTCATCGCCGATGCTTTGTACGATCTGGCTTTCGGGATTGATCACCTGCAGATAGCTGCCGCTTTGGCGAAGCCGCTGGTCCAAGAGGGGAACCTCCTCGCTACGCACGATTCCATGCTGTCCGTAAGTGTCGAACCAAGCCACGAGCTGGTCAAGGTCAGAATTTTGGTAGCCCAACATATATAGAAGCGGCTCCTGAAAAGAAAAATTCAGCTGAGTGTGTACGGCAAATGTCTCAAACGTCCGTGTCTCCTGAATATCGAGCAGTTGAGCGATGGAGTAGGAGGCTGGTAGCGCATAATGCGGAGTTGTATTGACGGTGTAGATCACCGCTCCTTCGGCACTGACAACCTGCAGCCACATTCCTTTCTCCTTGATAAGCTTCTCCCACTCGGGGGAGATCTGAATCGTCCCGCCTTTGTAAGTAGCTTCTTGAGCGATCTGTTGCAGGGCGCCAACCGGAAAGTTCCGGCGTATCTCATTACTCGTCATGTTCTGGAAAAATAGGATGCAGGCAACCAGCGTAATGGCCAATATCAGCAGGGCGTAGAAAATCAATTGATACGTGAAATGGAAGGCCATGCGCCGCTGGATCTTCATCGCTCCTGTGGCTCCTTCACCAGCTTGTAGCCGAGTCCGCGTACGGTAAGCAGCAGCTTCGGGTTGCCGGGGTCGATCTCGATCCGCTCCCGGATACGCCGGATATGCACCATTACGGTCGAGTCATCGCCCTGTCCGTTGATCCCCCAAACCTTGTCGTAGAGCTGTGTTCTGGAGAATACGATACCGGGAAACTTGCAGAAGTGCAGCAGCAGCTGGAAGACCTGCGCTGGGCAAGGAATAGGCTGCCCAGCTACAATCAGTTCGCCCTCCGCCTCGTTGAGGGTGAAGCGGCCGAATCGGTAAACGCCCGGTTCGTTCCCCCTCACGGGACTGGCTGAGGGAGCTTCCGACTCCAGACGGCGTATACGCGCCAGAATTCTCGCGGCCACCTCTAGGGGATTGAAGGGCTTCGTAATATAATCGTCCCCGCCCATGGCGAATCCCCGCAGGACATCAAGATCGGAAGCTTTGGCTGTCAGAAACAAAATATGCGGATTCCCGTATTCGCGGAGCTTGGAGCAGAGTTCCAGGCCGCTGCCGTCGGGAAGCATAATGTCGAGCAGGACGACATCGGGGGCTTCACGCTTCGCTAAATTGAGAGCTTCGGCGCAGGTAGAAGCCGCGTACAGCTGATGAAACCCTTCCCTGCGAAGCACCATTTGCAGCATAGTGACAATCGAGGGCTCGTCGTCGACGATTGCGATTTTAATATCAGATAGACTTGTCATCGTGTTCACCCTTTTCCATTTCCATAGTAGCATACTCACATGAACAGAACCTAAACGGAGGGAGCAAAATTAAGCTGAAGTTTATCTATCCGTTTAGGTTCTGTTTCATTGGGGCTGGTAGGATAGGGATGTGAAAACGATTCGGAGCGCCCCGGACCTTGCCTGGAACCAGTCTCTGCGCGAGATTACCCTTACCGCCAAGCAGCAATTGAGTGAAAGCCGCGGCTTTCTGTGGAAGGTAGAGAATAAAGGCAACACGGTGTATCTGCTTGGTTCAATCCATTACGTACTTGAAGGCATGTACCCGCTGCGTCGGGAGATTGAGAAGGCGTTCCAAGCTGCTGATTATTTGGGCGTAGAGTTGGAATGCTGCATACGCTGGGCAACCAGGGGATAGTTCCATTGCTGGAGAAGGAAGGCTTCACGGTAGAAAGACAGTAGCACAAGCGTATCACCAATAGTAAGGCCAATTGAGGAGGATAATATATGATTATAACTACTACATCAACTATTGAAGGTTCCCCAATCAAACAATATCTGGGTATTGTCACCGACGAAGTCATTATGGGAGCCAACGTATTCAGAGACTTTAAGGCTTCAATTACCGATCTCGTAGGAGGGCGCTCGCGCGCTTACGAAGGCAAACTTCAGGAAGCGAGAGATGCGGCATTGGCTGAGATGACCCAGCAAGCTGCGGGGATGGGAGCAAATGGGATTGTCGGAGTCGATATTGATTACGAAGTCATTCGCGATGGCATGCTGATGGTCGCCGTAAGTGGGACGGCCGTGATCGTGTAAGCCACCTTACCGATGCCACTATGTTTCAGGTAGCGGCATTTTTATTCGACATCGTCCATGAAAGGGAATATAATCCAGTGAAATGCCGTCAAAGTGTTAATAGGTTTTGTCGCTAATGAGAGGCTGATTTCTCAAGGCGGCGAAGCCTTTTTCTTTAAGCATCTAATGAACTGTAGGATGCTTATCGACGAGAAAATGGCTGCTTTGGAAATCTAATGAACTGGATTAGCGTTACCCGGTACTTTATTGGCCGAATAGTTATCAAATACTAGCAATAGCGCATCTGGCATTCATTAGATTTTCAGAATGAGCGATTTTGGCCGAATAAAGGGTATTGAGTTCGTAAGGAGGCTTGCGAAGGTGTGTGGACTTGAAGACCTAGCCGCAGGCTAGGTTTTTTAGCCTTAACAGTTATCTGACTTGGTTAACTAGGTTCCGTCTATTAAACTCTGGTGATGGGAAGAAATATTTGGTAACATTAAATCTTGACAAGGGAGTCTGAAAGCGCAAACATTTTTTCGGGGAGGAAATGAGCATGATTCAAGCGATCCGGAGTTCATTGGAATGGAAGCTCATTCTCATTATCTTTGCCATTATTTTTATGACGGTAACCGGGATCAGCACATTCAGCTTCATTAGAAGCTCAGAGGCGATCAATAATGATGTGGTGCGTTTCAGTAACCAGATTCTGAAGCAAGCCAACCTGAACTTGGGCCGATATTTAAAGGATAATGAACAGTTCTTTCATACGATTAGCGGAAGCAGAGAGTTCCAGGATTGGTTAAAGACTAGGCTCGATGATAAATATGATCTCTTCGATAGCTACCAAAAAATAGAAAAGACATGGATTACCCCCTTTACCACCTATCATCCAGAAACTTTGTCCATCAAGTTGTACAACGAGAATGGGAACGAGAGCACCTATCGGAACGAATATATGTGGGAATCCATTCTGGCACCTTACTATTCGATGAAGCATGAATCGTGGCTGGAAAGTATGGATCTGACGGGGAAGATTTCACGCTATTATGCGATGAATGATCAGTACACTGACAAAGCAGGGAATTCGATGAGAATCCCTATTTTAACTTATGCACAGAAGTTTCGCTTTGCCGAGCAAACCGGTTATTTGGCGATCGATGTTTCCCTTCTGGCTACACAGCAAATATTAAATGAAATCCAGCTGGGCGAGAACGGGCTTGGCATGATTATTGATCAATTTGGAACGATTGTATCCTACCCCGACCCTGGGCAAATCAATACAAAGCTGGATCCAGCCATTTTTATGAACATCAGCTCCAACCTCTCGGGCTCCTATTACAGCGCAAAATCGAAACAAATGATCGTTTATCAAACAATCACAGGCACCGACTGGAAAGTTATTGTTATTGTACCCTACGGAGATTTGGCTAAAAGCATAGCGAATATTCGCCATTTGACGATAACGCTTACAAGTGGAGGGCTGTTAATTGCTTCGATTTTTGCTTATTTAATTTCTCATTCCATCACTCGAAGGCTCAAACAGCTGCGCAGGACGATCAAAATGACGAAATTGGATCAATTCGATGTCCGTGCCCAGGTGAGCGGTATTGATGAAGTGGCCGAGCTTGCTTCAGCCTATAATCTACTTCTGGATCGAATAGAAAATTCCATTCTTCAGCTCGCTGAGACCCGTCTTGTCCAGCAGCATGCTGTATTATCTGCCTTACAATCTCAGATTAATTCCCATTTTTTGTATAATGCACTGGAATCGATCAATTCTATGGCTCATTTGGCCGGACAACCAGATATTCAACAGACGACGATCGCATTGTCCAACATGCTGCGGTACACATCCAATTATCAGCAGACGATTGTTACCGTAAATGATGAGTTTGACCACTTGAAAAATTACTTTTTTATCATTCGCATCTTGTACGGTGAAAATATATCGTTAAGTCTTGAACAAGATGTATCCGTCCAGGATGCGCAATGTCTTAAAGCTATCATTCAACCATTTGTTGAAAACAGTGTTAAACATGCTTATGAAGTGACAGGGGATCGTTTATTGATTAGGATTTCGACGACACGCTGGAAGGAACGATACGTCCAAATCGTCATTGAGGATAACGGGATCGGATTTACCGACGAAAGGCTGAATATGATTCAGCAGGCTTTGAGCATGGGGCAGACGGAGCAAGATTACATGCGTTTTTCCCGAGTCGGTGTGCTGAACGTTCACTATCGGTTGAAAATGTTTTATACGGAGCCGGAAACAGGCGTTTCTGTAGAGCGATTAATGCCAGAAGGCGGGGCGCGTATTATCATTCGTTTCCCGTATCGATCCTAAGAGGGGGTATAACATGATTCGAGTGCTTATTGTAGATGATTCCATGCTAATATGCAGCAGCTTGTCTAAATCTGTATCGGAGTATAACGACACAACGGTCGTTTCGGGAACGGCTTCAAACGGTGTTAAGGCGTTGGAATGGCTAGAAGACTATTATGCGGATTTGTGCATTACGGATATCCGAATGCCAGCCATGGATGGATTAGAGTTGATCGAACATATCAATCGGCTATATCCCTGGATGAAGTGCATGGTCGTTTCCAGCTACGACGATTTCCAATATGCGCAACGCAGCATTAAGCTCTACGCGCTGGACTATATTCTGAAACCCATTGATCCGCGAGCCTTTCATGAGTCTTTGAGCTCGGCGACGGATCGTATTATACAGGAACGAAATCACGAGGCTGCCCAATTGATTTTGCGCAAACTGCCTATGAATCGATCTTGGATGGAACGATGGATCGAACATATCCAAACGCTGCGGATTGAAATGATGCCGCTGCTCATTGTGGAAACGCTTGAATTATTGGAAGGATGGGCGGCAGGAAACTACTATTTGTTGAATGCGCTCTCCAATCTATGGCTGCAAACCGTCATCGAAGAGATGGCGAAGGATAAGCTTCGACTGGAGTTGGATGAGGGCAAGGATTTGGGGCTTGGGGAAAATCTGCTGTCCTTTCCTGTCATTCGCAGTTATTTTCGCCTATGCGCAGTCAGGAGACTGGAAGAAGGGGCCAATTGCCTGATGGCCGTCATGCGCGGCATCCGTGACAATCAGTCCAGTAAGGTTGTGGATACGATGAAACAATATATTCAAATCCATTATGGAGAAAAGATCAATTTGCAGGATTTGGCCGACATCGTTTCGCACAATAAAACGTATATGTGCACCTTATTCAAGCAGGAAACGAACATGACCGTTTGGCAATATATTGTTGCGGAACGGATGAATCATTCGCGTGACTTATTGCTGAACTCACCATTAAAAGTGTACGAAATCGCAAATCGTGTTGGCTACGAGGACGTCGACTATTTCACGAAATTATTCAAAAAACATTTCGGCTTGAATCCGCTTGATTTCAAAAAGCGAATGGAATCATAATTTTCCCACACACCGAACGGTGTGTCTTTTTTTATATAAGACTTTATATGTTTTGGAGTGAACGTGGAGTTACTCCAGCTGCCTCGCGCGAAGGTAAGGGAACTACAGTCCGCTATTCCAGCGAAAAGTGACCTTATCGCGAGCCAGAGGGAACTACAGTCCGCTATATTGCTGTTTCATGGGAAATTCAGCGCTTGTTGTGGAAATAAGACCCTGTAGTTCCGTTATGACCCTCGCAACCCTGCTATTTGCCAAAATAGCGTCCTCTAGTTCCCTTAACAGGTTTTGTCGCTACTAAGAGGCTGATCTCTTAGGGCGGCAAAGCCGTTTTTCTTAGACAAATAGGATAACCGCAATAAGGAAAATAAACACCCGAATATCGTCAGGTATAAACGAAAGCTTATCCTGTATTAGGAAAGTTTCCAGTCCCTTATAATAAATTCAGACAGATAGAGAAAGGAGTGGAATGGCTTGAATAAAAGGTACCTAAGGAGAAATCATCCGTTGTACGTTATGTTGTTGCCGGGAATTTTGTATTTTGTTATTTTCAAATACATTCCATTACTCGGAAGTGTAATTGCGTTCCAGGATTACAATATTTACAAAGGATTCCTACAGAGCGATTGGGTTGGATTTCAATGGTTCGAGCAGTTGGTGACGTTTCCACAATTTAAACGATTAATCGGGAATACGATCATTTTAAGCTTTTATCAAATTATATTTGCGTTTCCTGCTCCCATTTTGCTGGCTTGTTTGTTGAATGAGTTGAGAAATATCGGTCTTAAACGTATGGTCCAAACGTTGCTTTACTTGCCTCACTTTCTATCCTGGACGATCGTATACGGCTTAGTATATATGATGTTCTCCAGCCAGACAGGTTTAGTTAACCATGTGTTGACATGGTCAGGACATGAGCCCATCAGTTTCCTGCAAATGCCGGAATATTTCCGCACATTGCTTATCGGTTCAGGCATCTGGAAGGAGATGGGGTGGAGTACAATTATCTTCTTGGCAGCCTTGGCGGGGATAAGTCCTTCCTACTATGAGGCAGCGAGAATTGATGGGGCAGGGCGATGGAAGCAATTCGTGCATGTAACATTTCCGGGACTTTTGCCTGCAATTGTTATTCTGCTGCTGCTCAAAATCGGCAGCGTGCTGGAAGTTGGCTTCGAGCAAGTTTATTTATTCTTAAACCCAGCTACGCTCAGGGTAGGTGAAGTGTTGGATACTTATGCTTATCGGCAAGGTATCTTAGCGGGTCAGTACAGCATCACAACCGCGATAGGGCTGTTCAAATCGATTATCGGCTTCACACTCTTAATCATGGCCAATCGAATTAGTAAAGCAGTTTCTGGGGAAGGGTTATACTAGGTGGTCCTATATGAAAATTAGAAAATCATTAGGTGAAAAAGTGTTCGATTTCACTAACGTCAGTTTTCTCACCCTGATTACAGTTGCAGCAATGCTCCCGATCCTTTACGTTGTCGCAGGCTCGTTCAGTTCCTCGAACGCCCTTATTCATAATAGAGTCACATTATGGCCGGTGGAAGCGACCTTTGATAATTTCAAACTTGTAGTAAACAATAGCACATTTTGGAAGTCAGGCTGGATGACAGTCCAAATCGTATTCCTAGGCACCTTGATCAATATGGTACTAACGATGATTACGGCATATCCCTTATCGAAGATGGATTTAAAAGGAAGAAAGTTTTTTATGCTGCTAATCATTTTTACAATGATTTTTCAAGCCCCGATCATACCGACGTATTTGCTTGTGAAAAACTTGTATCTGTTAAACTCCATATGGGCTTTAGTCCTGCCTGGTGCCATTAGCGCTTTCAATATGATTTTGTGTATTACGTTTTTTCGTACGGTTCCCGACGATTTATTCGATGCTGCTCGCGTAGACGGGATGAGCGAATACAGCATGGTATGGCGTATAGTGGTACCATTGTCCATGCCAATTGTCATGACGCTGCTTTTATTTTATGCAGTGGGCCATTGGAATAACTATTTTGGACCGCTCTTGTTTATTAACGACCGAAATAAACAAACGCTGCAAATGTATCTTTACTCGCTAATTGCAAATGGGGATTCGGACTCGACAGCGGGTGCAGCTGCAGAATCCGGCATCAAGCTTTCTCCGGTCGCCATCCAAATGGCCACGATTGTACTAGCTACCGTGCCTGTTGTACTGATTTATCCCTTTTTGCAGAAGCATTTTGTTAAAGGAGCTTTACTTGGTTCTGTGAAGGAATAACTGAATATTTAGACTTCTGTCTTTATAGATAATCAAGGAATCCTAGGGAGGAATAGAAAAATGAGCTTCGAAAAGAAATGGGGCAATACGCTTTACCTATCGATGTCTGCTATCGTGCTCCTGTCCGCGTGTTCATCGGGTAATGAGAGCAGCCGCTCAAGCGCAACTCCGAATCAAACAAGTACGCAAGCAAGCGTTTCAGCCACGCCGGGTACTCCAGCGGCACCGGTCAAAATTCGTGTATTCGAAACAGATAACAACCAACCGGTTCCAGGCGGTAAGATGATGGATGACCCCACGATTAAATATTTGGCGCAAAAAACGAATACGGATCTGGATTGGGTATTCCTTCCGCATGGTCAGTTCGGGGACCAGGTTAGAATTAAATTTGCCAGTGGCGATATCCCTGATGTCGTCCAATCATGGGGCATTAATTATGAATTGCTGAAGAACAATCAAGTTATCCCCTTAAACGATTACATTAATAAATACGGCTCCAATCTCAAAAAGGCAATATCGCAAGCCGCATGGGACGAGGTCACGATTGATGGGAAAATCTTGGCGATTCCAGAAGGACAGATAGGGAATAAAGTTCTTTATGTCCGTAAAGATTGGATGGATAAGGTTGGCATTACCACCCCGCCCAAAACGCCTGATGAATTGTTGACGATGCTGCGGGCATTCCGCGATAAGGATCCGAATGGCAACGGCAAAAAAGATGAGATGCCGTTCTCCGGTCGTGAAAAGCTCGATTGGGTTGACAATGTAATTACCATGTTCGGTGCAGATTATTTCGCGCGTGTAGTCGTTAATGGCGAGGTAGTGCCAGGACTCGTTAGCCCTAATATGAAGCAAGCGCTTGGATTTCTGCGGACATTGGTTGAAGAGAAGCTGATTGATAGCGAGTTTCTGACAAATAAACGGAATGTCTGGGAGCAGAAGATCCAGAATAATTTGGTAGGTGCTTGGGTGCATGCACCTTCGCTTAGCTGGGATTGGCAGGATAAGTTGAACAAATCTCTTCCGGGTATGGGAGCGAATGTCATTGCAATTCCAACTCCGAAAGCACCGGGTGTAGAGAGCTCAGGTACACTGATTCGCGCATCTAATAAATCGTTTATGATCACAAAAGCAGCGAAAGATCCGGCTGCGATCGTGAAAATGCTCGATTGGCTCGCTAGTCAGGAAGGACAGGAGTTTGTTAATTTTGGCATACCGAATGTAACGTACAAGAAGGATGGCGACAAAATTAACTATGACAGTAAAAAAGATGCCGATGATAAAACGGTGCTTTGGCGGTTTAACTCCTTTAATTTGGTCGCGACCAACAAAGATATTATGGAAATTCAATTGGGCAGCAAGGAAGCTGCTGACAAAATGGATTCAACTTATAAAGTCGCCGCTGCGGAAGGAATTAAGAATATTATTGCCGGTATCCCTCCTTCAACTGCCACACCGAAACCTGAATTGGAATGGAACGGCACACTTTTCCAAGAAGCGGCAGCTCAGATCCTACTTGGCAAACAACCATTAGATTACTTTGATACTTTTGTCAAGCAATGGAGAGCCCAAGCCGGTACTGAAAATATCAAATATGAAACCGACTATTATAACAGTAAGAAAAAATAATGCGTAATAGAGCAATAATCGTATAGGTAAAGCGGAAGGCGGAAGTAAGGGTGATCGTGAGTATCATACCCAATTTGCTCTTCCGTCTTTCTTTTTCTCCAGCGTATGCAGGCAAGAAGGAATGTTGAAAGGGGGGAAATCATATGTCGAAGCTGTCCATTGTTTGTTTTGAAAGCGCATTCTTACATTTTGCGGCTGGATAATACTTGTTCCGTTTTGTGATACTCTCATTTCGGTTACCTTCTATTTAAAATTTTTTGAAATTTATCTTGAGAGAGATGGTGGTTTGGTTATGTGGAATAGGCATAAGCAGAAAGTGGCTGTGTTCTTGATGGTAACGCTCTTATTATCCATTTTTAGCCAAGTAGGATTGCGTAGCGCAAGTGCGACCGATGCGTATGACGATTTAAGAGTAAAGTATCAGGCGACCTTAACCGGAGGTTCCGGCTATAACACCTCGGATCCCGATGTCGCGTATAAAGTCAATTTGTTGGGGCAAACCAGCTGGGGAACATTGAACAAAGCACCAGGCAGACTTTATTTATGGATTGATCTCTATGATCCCAACGATATCGGCAAACCTTTATATCTTACGCAAAACTATGTTCGAATCAAAGAGATGGCTATCGCTTACAAAAGCGTTGGCTCCAGCTTATACGGTAATCAGACGCTTAAAACCGATATCCTTGATGCCTTGGAATGGATGCATTTGAATAGGTACAACGAAACGGTATATCCGGCAACCTCATGGGCATTGTGGTACGATTTGGAGATAGGAACTCCTATTCAGCTCTCGGATGCTGTTATATTAATGTACGATGAATTGATAGCTACTCCAGAAAGAATTACGAAATATATGAATATGATTCAACATTTCTCACCCGATAATACCAAAATAGAGATGCATAATGAGGGTGTACCGAGGGCAGAAAATACAGGAACCAACCGCGTGTGGAAAGCGTCCTATCTGGCCGTGCAGGGAATTATTCTGAAATCGAATACGATGCTGTCGGCTGCAAGAGACGCTTTGTCACAAGTCATGGACTATGTGACAACAGGTGATGGATTTTATCAGGACGGCTCTTTCGTGATGCATGGTAATTTTGCCTATAATGGAGGTTATGGAGCGGCTCTCATCCAGGATGTATCGAATATCTTAAATTTACTAGGAGGTTCAGAGTGGTATCCTACCTATAGCGGCATAAACAATGTCTATAAATGGGTATACGACTCGTATGAGCCATTTATCTACAAAGGTGCCCTGATGGATATGATCAGAGGCCGGGAAATTGCGAGAAATTATTATCAAGACCAGGTTTCAGGGCATAAAGTTATGGGAGGTATATTGCGATTGTCGCAGTCAGCACCACCCGCAGATAGCTTGAGAATGAAAGCCATGGTGAAGTATTGGATGCAGCAGAATAGCTTGAGTGGTTTCTACAAAGATCTAGATTTAAATACGATGCTGCTGGCGAAGTCTGTGCTCAATGATTCAAATATCATTCCTAGAGGAGAAAAGGTTCTAACGAAAGTGTATGCGGGTATGGACAGAGCTGTCCATCTGAAACCTGGCTTCGGCTTCGGGGTTAGCATGTCGTCTAGCCGAATTGCGAATTATGAATCCGTTCTTTCACCGTTAGGGGATCACAGAAGGGGATGGTATACAGGCGAGGGAATGACTTATCTATATAATAATGATCTCAATCAATACACAGATTTTTGGCCAACTGTAAACCTATACCGTTTGCCTGGTACCACAGTGGATACGATGACCAGGGCTGATAATTCCAATACGAATTATTTAAGTCCCAATGCATGGACGGGGGGTAGCGAGCTTCTTAATCAATATGCGGCAGTGGGCATGGATTTGAAAGCTGTGAACAACACGCTTAAAGCAAAAAAATCCTGGTTTATGTTTGACGATGAAATCGTCGCCCTCGGCAGTGGTATTAACAGCACAGACAATCGGAAAATTGAAACGACCATTGAGAATAGGATGCTGAATAAAGCGACCACTTCCAAAAGTATCGATATAGATTCTCCTGCTTCAACGCCAATCGCAAACGAGCCTCTGCGTCAGAAAGTGTATGCAGTAACTGACAGCAGCAACGACGGCAATGTGGCGTTGAATACATTGGACAATAATTTGGATTCCAGATGGACTTCCTTGGGCGACAATCAATGGATCCAGTATGACCTTGGCAAATCGCAGCCCATTGGTTATTTGGGCATTAACTTCCTGAGTCAGGCATCCCGAGCAACTACATTCGATATTCAGGTATCGAACGATAATTCCGTATGGACCAATGTATATAGCGGAAGTTCTATTGTTGGAGGAACATCTGCTGATATTAAGGTCTACGATTTTGCTGATGTGCAGGCAAGATATGTGAAAATTATCGGACATGGAAACACGGCTAATCAATTTAACCACATTGTAGAGGTGCAAATTTATGCGCCCAATTCGCAGGGGAACGTTATTATTCCGCTTGCTGTTGCTCCTTTGAATGCGTTGTCTACAACCAACAATACGGAAACAATGGACTCCGATATTACGACTTATTATTCTTCCGTGGGTGACGGGCAATCGCTCATCTATGATCTCGGCAGCAATGTTCAGGTGGGTTATGCGGGATTAAGCTTCTTCGAGGGGCTTACTCATCATTATTCATTTGATATTCAGACGTCGACAAATGCCACGACATGGACTACCGTATTCAGCGGCCAGAATAGTGTGTTAACCTCTGAAATTCGGGCCTATGACTTCCCGGATACGACTGCGAGGTATATGAAGATTGTATTCCACGGGAATAATATGGATCTGGCAAATCGACTTTCCGAGATCCAATTCTATGCGCCGAACTCACTTGGAGCTGTATTAAATCCTGTACATCATAATGTTCCCAAATACAATGGCGATGAACAGCTTGTGGTCAATGGCGTCACGAAGCCATCTGGACTCGGCTGGGCTGAGGACATGACGAATGTTTCATCCGTTTATTTGGAAGGCACAGGCGGATACTATTTCCCTCAACCTGCTTCAATTAAAGGTTTGAGAGAAGCGAGAAAAGGCAATTGGCAATCAATTGGCAACACGGGCCTTGGCACAATTACCAAGAAATATCTGACGCTCTGGTATGACCATGGCAGCAACCCGGTGAATAAGGATTATTCCTACGTGCTGCTTCCGAACAAAACATCGCAGCAAACGACAGCTTACAGCAGCAATCCGGATATAGAAGTCCTTTCGAATACTACGAATGTGCAAGCGGTGAAAGATAAAGTCCTAGGCATCACAGGAGCAAATTTCTGGGCTGCAGATATGGTTGGAGATGTGATATCCTACAACCCGTCTTCCATGATGCTTAAGGAGCAGGCAGGCGTACTGGATTTAGCTGTTTCCGATCCGACACACAAGCAGAGCAAGCTAATCTATGAAATTGCCAAAACGGGTGTTTCCGTTGTTCAAAAGGATTCGACAGTAACGATCCTGCAATTAAGTCCTACCATAAAGTTTGAGGTGGACACACAAGCTAAGGACGGGATCAGTCATAAAGTGTCCATTCAGTACGATCCTTCAGCAGCGCCTCTATCCACGATAACTGTGGTTGATGATGTGTATAATTATACGAATATGTTCTATCATACGCCTAATGTTTATTTTAACACTAGCAATCCTGCTCAGACGGGTGGGGATGCATCTCGATTGGTTAGATCTAAAAATACGAATGAATATTTGGTCTATAAGTCATTTATGAATATGGATATAGACAAATTCGATGTGGACACCTGGTTTTTACCCAGTGAGGCGATCACAGACTTTCAATTTTTATCATCACCGGATAATATAACGTATTCTCAAATTACGCCCATCAGGTCAACAGTGCTTAACGTACCAGGAGTCTGGAATAAAGTCAGCTATAATGAATCGTTGCCGATAGGCAGCAAGTTCTTGAAAATCATCTATTTGCACAATTCGGTCAATGCTTGGAATCCGCAACTTGGTAAAGTTTCGATTACGAGTAAAACAGGAGCACCTGTTACGCCAACACCAACACCAACACCGACGCCGACGCCAACGCCAACGCCAACGCCAACGCCAGCTGGACCCACTAATGTGGCATTGAATAAGACAGGAATAACAGCCAGTTCAAATGCCCAGAATCGATCACGCCTTACGGACGGAGACAAGAACACAGCTAATTTCATAGATATGTATACCAACACGGCCAACTGGATTCAGGTAGACCTCGAGGCGAGTTATGATATTAACGATATTAAATTGTGGCACTATCTCACAGCCGGTAGGATGTACCATGATGTAGTCGTACAAGTGTCGAATGACCCTACATTTGCGACGAAGACAACGGTTTTCAACAATGATACGGATAATAGTGCCGGGCAAGGGATAGGAACAGACGCAGAATATGCGGAAACCAGCACCGGAAAGGATATTCCGTTTGCTACAACGAATGCAAGGTATGTACGGTTGTGGGTGAATGGAAGTACACTCAATGCGTACAGCCATTATGTGGAACTTGAAGTTTGGGCTCCTCCAGCGCCTTAACCAACGCCACAGCAATGCCGCCATCACCAGCTAAAACAAGAAGCCCATCCAAACTTGAGATGGGCTTTTTGTGTGTTCACAACATTCTTTATAACAAAAGGTTAGATTATTGGTATTATTGTCATAATAGTGTGGGTGATTCTACTCATAAGGAGGAGGTCTACATGTCTATAACACCGATAAGTGTACTGATCATTGATGATGAATTGCCGCTAAGACAAGAACTCCGGTCTATGCCATGGCCTTCATTTGGAGCTGAACTGGTCGGAGAAGCGGAGAATGGGGAAGAGGCTTTGGAGCTGTGCAAGGTCTTGGAGCCTGATCTGGTTATCTCGGATATCACCATGCCCATCATGGATGGATTGGAATTGTTTCGCATTGTTAAAAAAAGATTTCCACTCATCCAATTCGTGCTGTTAACCTGTCATAGCGACTTTCATTATGCGCAAGAAGCTCTGAAACTTGGGGCTCTGGACTATTTTACGAAGCTATCGTTCGATGAAGCGGACATGAAGACAGCGATTGAAAAGGCGAGAGCCGCGATTAGACGTGACACTGATTTAAGGGATTATGAACAGGAACGGACACGCCGGGAGTTGTCCAACCCCCAAAAGTCAGCAACAAGTGACGAACGGAAGATTCGAAAAGATGTCCAGCTGGCGCAAAAAATTATCGTGAGCAAGCTGGGAGATCCGATTACGCTGACCTCCGTTGCGGACGAGGTTGGGCTGAGCTCGTACTACCTCAGCCGTCTGTTCCGGGAAGAAACGGGTGAATCCTTCAACGATTATGTCACGCGGATACGCATGGAGAAGGCTGTGAACTTGCTTCAGAATACGCAGCTTAAAGTGTACGAAGTGGCCGAGCAGGTAGGTATTCCCAGCTATCGTTATTTTTCGCAGCTTTTCCGAAATTGGACCGGGGTAGCACCAACAGATTATAAAAAGGGTTGATGACAATATGAAAGCGCTTATATCCTGGTTTGGTAGTTGGGGCATGCTGGCCAAACATTTTCTTTTTTTGTCACTGGGAACACTCGTTCTGTTAGGGGGGCTTGGCTGGATCAACTTGCGCGAAGCGGAAGGATTGTTCCGGAGGCAGGTCGTGTCGGACGCACAAATTATTATTGACCGAACCAATCTGTATATGAATGCTTATCTGGATAATGTGCAAAATATACTTATGCTTATCTCGACCCGTGAAGATTTGTTGAACGAAGGCAAAGAGAAGGAGGCAGCGGATGTTCTGCGTTCGTATGCGAATATGAACAGAACGCTGTATAAGTCGCTCTATCTGGTCGGTGAAGATGGTCATGTTATTTCCAACTCTCAAACCACTTTCGATATTATTGGTAATCCTCAGATTCCTTTACTGCTCACGAAAGCCAAGCAAACCTACGGGATGTTTATTACTGAGCCCTATCAGTCCCCCATGTCGGGTAAAACTGTAGCCTTCGTTCTGCCGATTCAATCTTCTTCGACGAAGTCATTCAAAGGGATTGCTGTCGTGGAAATTGATCTTGTTCAATTAACGAATTTAATCGCTCAATTCATGAATACGAAAAATCAAACATTCACGATCATCACCAATAAAAAGAATGTTGTTCATTCGTTTGATGCCGGGCTCCCGCTTAGCTCCTACCGACTGCTTCCGTATAATACATCTGTGTTCCCTCCGGAGCTGGATGCAGGCTTTGTCGACAAGGTGTCAGAGCTTCCTCAAGGAGCAGCGGAAATCACAGGCCCCGAAGGCGATTTGGTTGCAGTGAAGTCCGGGATGAACAAGCTTGGCTGGTATTTCATCGCTTTCTATAAGAATAGTTTTTTCTATCAAAATATTCGCAGCCTATACCGAAATTTCAGCACGGCGGGCGTTTTCTGGATATTCCTTGTCTTAATCAGCACCTATATGATAAGCCGGTATATTACGCTGCCTGTACGTACACTGGTTGCGAAGATGGACCGGGTTCGAGATATGGAGGTTCTTCACATCATACACGCGACTGGAAATGACGAAATCGGCCGATTGGCCCGAAGCTATAATGCCATGATGGAGCGGATCCATCATTTGCTGCAGGAAACGAAGGAGGCGGAACGCCGCAAGAAGCATTTCGAGCTGAAAATGCTGCAGAGTCAAATCGCCCCCCACTTTTTGTATAACACACTGGCTTGTATTAGTTCTTTGGCCAAGCAGCACAAAATCGATGAGGTTCGGGAAACGATCAAGACGCTTGTTGGCTTGTTGTCGTTTAGCTTTGATAAAAGCACGGAGTTCGTCACTTTGGCGGACGAGTTGGAAGGGCTGCGCATGTATGCGTATATTCAGAAGGTACGATACGGCGATAAGTTGACGCTGCAGATCGATGCTGCGGAAGCAACGCTATCCCAAACCATTTTAAAGCTAACCTTGCAGCCGCTTGTGGAGAATGCTATTTTCCACGGTATTGCACCGCTCAAGCGCATGGGTATGATTCGTATTCGGACGAAGTCTGTGAAACATAAACTGATTATTACGATCAGGGATAACGGGCTTGGGATGAACTCAGAGGTCTTGAACAGTCTGTTTGAAGAGCGGCACAGAGCCCCGAGTAAACATAGATTCACAGGAATCGGAATTATGAATGTCCAAGAACGAATTCGGCTGCATTTCGGAACGGAATATGGATTGTCCATTTTCTCACGGCCAGAAAGCGGGACGTTGATTCGAATCGAACTTCCCGCTGTGGAACATGAACAGGTAGAAAAAACCAATTAAAGCGTTTGCAATAATTCGGACATTTTCGCAGGATCACTGTATATTTTCCAAAGAAAGCGCTTGCTATACTAAATTCAACCCGTTAGTAAGCGAGTGAACAGATGGAAAAGAGGTGGCCGCATGGAACAGCAAATGGCAGTCGGGCAGAAAACAAAACTTAAATTATCAGCGAAGCAGATTTGGGCTTTTCGAGCTTTTTATCTCATGCTTTTGCCCGGCGTTATTTATTTCATTATTTTCCGCTACATTCCGATGTATGGAGTGGTTATTGCGTTTAAGGATTTTCAAATACTAGATGGTATTCTCGGCAGTGGTTGGGCTAATCCATGGTACAAGCATTTTCAATCGTTTTTTAATTCCCCTTATTTCGGACAGCTCATGGCCAACACTTTCATTATTAGCATCTATAAACTGGTCTTCGGCATGGCCCCGCCAATTATTATGGCGCTGCTTCTCAATGAATGCAGGCTGCGCTGGTTCAAAACCGTCGTGCAGACGATAACGTACATGCCGCATTTCTTATCCTGGGTCATTATTTACGGTATCTTAGTCGCACTCCTTTCGCAAAACTCAGGAATTGTCAACCGCTTTATCGAAGATGCCGGCGGACAATCGATAGGCTTCATGACATCGATTGATTACTTCCGGACCATTCTAGTAAGTTCGGAAGTTTGGAAAGATCTCGGCTGGGGCGCGATCATCTACTTGGCAGCGATGACAGCGATCGATCCGACCTTGTACGAGGCAGCCCGCGTGGACGGCGCAAGCCGCCTGCGGATGATTTGGCACATTACCCTGCCAGGCATTCGGAATGTGATTGTGCTTCTGCTCATCTTAAAGCTGGGCCATATTATGGATGCCGGGTTCGATCAAATTTATATTTTGTATAACATCCAAGTTTATCAAGTTGCCGACATATTGGACACCTGGGTGTTCCGGACAGGTCTGCAGCAGCTCAACTTCTCTCTGGGGGCAGCCGTTGGATTGTTCAAATCGATGATTGGACTCGTTCTGGTACTCGGCTCCAATCAGTTATCCAAGAAATGGGGTGAGGGCATATGGTAAGAGGTTGGGAAGACCGGATCGTGAATACGATTGTCGTCCTCATTCTCGGGCTTGCTGCGCTAGCGGCCATTGTGCCGCTGATGTATGTGATAGCCGTATCCATCACACCTTTCTCTGAGGTACTGAAAAACGGCGGCTTCATCCTGATTCCGAAGTCCATCACCTTTAGCGCTTACCACAAGCTTTTCACCGAAACCAATATCCCAAAAGCTTTCTGGGTGACGATCTTCATCACTGTGGTCGGCACGCTGGTCAACTTGATTTTGACTTCGCTGATGGCTTATCCGCTTAGCCGCCGCAATCTCCCTGGCAGAAGCTATTTCCTGCTTATGGTCGTCTTTACGATGCTGTTCAGCGGGGGACTCATTCCGACCTATTTGGTTGTGAAATCGTTAGGGCTTCTGGATTCCGTCTGGTCCATGATTTTACCGAATGCGATTTGGAGCTTTAATATTTTGATCATGAAAAGTTTTTTTGAAAGCCTCCCTGAAGAGTTGTTTGAATCGGCCCGGATGGATGGCGCGAAGGAATTCCGGATATTATGGCAAATCGTATTGCCGCTCTCTATTCCATCTATGCTCACGATTGGGTTGTTCTACATGGTCGGTCATTGGAATGAATTTTTCCAGGCGATTATGTACGTGACGGATCGTAATCTATTTCCACTACAAGTCGTTATTCGCGAGATTCTTATGATGTCTCAGCAGCCGCTTGAAAATGCCGAAAATATTCTTCCTACCGAAACGTTGCAAATGGCGGCCGTTGTTACAGCCTGCTTACCGATTATTCTTGTCTACCCGTTCATTCAAAAGCATTTCACCAAAGGTATGCTAATGGGTTCTATCAAGGGTTGACCCCGTATGGATGATTGTGTCAGGACTGCAGCCTGATTCATCCTGTTGCGGTGACAATAGAAATAACATTCATTTTTAAAAGAAAGAAGGGGAATGTATGAAAAAAAAATTGCTCGTGCCAATTCTTCTCGCTATGACCTTCGCTGGTGGTACGCTTATTGCCGGTTGCGGTGGAGCGCCTGCTGCCGATAAATCTGCTGCCGATAAATCTGCGGAAAGCAGCAACTCGGTAACCAGTATCAAGCCTGTCAAGCTCGACATTCTGCAAGGCGGCGGCGCTCTGCCACCCCCCGATCAGGATAATATTAAGCAGGAGTTGGATAAAGCGCTGAATACAGATCTCAATCAGACTGTGTATGCATCTGGCGAGGATTACAAAAACCAGCTTAATGTGCGCATGTCTTCCGGCAATTTCCCGGACTTGTTCACTGTAGACCGGCAGCAATTAAAACAGCTTTCAGATCAAGGACTTCTTCTTGACTTTACGCCTTATATGGATAAACTTAAGCCGCTGCAAGATTTCATTGGGGCTGACAGTCTGAAAAAGGGGATGCTGAACGGTAAAACCTATGCCATTGCCAAATCGCCTACAGTCCCCTATAATACGCTCTGGATTCGTCAGGATTGGCTGGATAAGCTGAATATGAAAATGCCGACGACGCTGGAAGAACTGCTCGAGGTTTCGAAAGCGTTTACGGAGAAAGACCCGGACGGGAATGGAAAAAAAGATACGTATGGCCTTACAGGCGGCAAGTTGGCCACGTTTGATACTGTTTTCGGAGCCTTTGGCGTAGGAATGACATTCGGCGCACCAACCATTTATGTAAAGGACAATAAATTGGTGAATTCGCTGTATGATCCTGGGATGAAGGATGCCCTCGCGTTCATTCAGAAAATGATTGCTTCCGGATCGGTGGACCCTGAGCTTTTGGCCAATGCGGGTCCTCAAGAGCAACAGAAGGCAATTAAAGGGCAAGCAGGTATCATTTATATAGCTTGGTCGGGTCTCATGAAGGATGAATATGTCGAGCAGATTAAAGCTGTGAATCCCAATGCCACATGGGTGCAGGTCGATGCGATTAAAGGACCAGGCGGCAAATATGCTTATGCCAATGACATTGGGGTTGCACCAGCGATGTTTGCCGTTCCGAAATCGCTTGAGAAAAATCCGGAAAAGCTGCAAAAGGTCTTCGACTTGCTTAATTACGTGTCCTCCAAGGATGGCTCACAGTTGGTGCAGTACGGGGTGAAAGGCAAGCATTATAACCTTGATGGTAATAAAGTGGTTCCAACCGATTTAATGGGCAAGGAAGGCGGTTATTTCTGGCTGTATCAATTTGCAGGCCGCCCGGAAATGAATTATTTGACGGTGAAATTTGCGAAGCAGGCCAAGTTTATAGAATTCGCTAGTAAGCAGCCGCATATCGACGGACTGGCTGGTTTCGTTGACTTGCCAAATGGCTATAATGCTGCCGATGCGAATCGGTACATGCAAGAGGAGTTATATAAGTTCGTCTATGGCAAACGTCCGATGAGCGAATATGACAGTTTTTTGAAGACATTGGAAGGCACTATGAATTATAAATTATATTTGGACGCAGCGGAGAAAAGGGTGAAAGAGCTCGGCTATGTGAAGTGAAATCAGTAACTATTCGGAGGAGAACGCAGGTTATGGAGAATCAGCCGTTACACCTTAGGTATAAAAAGCCGGCAAATGATTGGGAAAACGAAGCTCTGCCGATTGGCAACGGAAGGTTAGGCGGGATGGTGTTCGGAGGTATACAGGAGGAACGGATTCAATTCAATGAAGAGTCCCTTTTCTCCGGAAAGCCGTCCAAAGTCAATCTGGAAGCTCATAAAGAGCTTCAACCGATTCGTGACTATTTGGCTAAACAAGATTATGCTGCCGCTCAACATCATGCCAATGAAATATTCTTGGAAAAATCGTCTTACGGCGATAGGAGTGATTTTGGCATGTATCAAAATTTTGGAGATATCGCCATTATTTTTGATCATCCGGATCATGCGCTTAACTATATCCGTGAGCTTTCATTGGACGAAGGCATAGCGAGAGTTTCTTACACACTCAACGGCAAGCAGTATCTTCGCGAATATTTCAGCAGCTATCCCGACGATCTTATGGTTTTGCGTTTCACGTGCAGTGAAACTCAGTCCTTGCATATGACGTTCAGGTACAATAGCGGTCAAGAGAACTCAAAGGTTTTCGTCAAAAATAATAATAAGCTTATTCTGGAGGGACAAGCGGATTATTTGGACTTTCAGGCCAGCCTTCTTGTTACGCGTAAAGGCGGGAAATTGGTGAGCGGTGAAGATTCGATATCCGTTCAAGGCGCGGATGAAGTTGTCGTTTATTTCAATGCAGCAACCGATTATTTTCCAGTAGAACCCAATTTTAAGGGCAAAGATTATACAACGATCAATAAAACATTAATTAGTCATGCCCTCGAGAAAGGCTATGAAGCTTTAAAGACTCGTCATATTCAAGACCATCAGCAGTTATTTCACCGATTAAGACTGCAAATTACAGGTGTGGATGATAAGCATCTTCCGACGGACGAACGTTTGGTCAATTATCGCGATGGCCGGGAAGATGCGGGATTGGAAACATTGCTCTTTCAATACGGTCGCTATTTATTAATTGCTAGTTCAAGGGAAGGCGGACTTCCCGCAAATTTGCAGGGAATTTGGAATAACAGCAACAATCCGGTGTGGGGGTCGATGTTCTGCTTTAACATTAATCTCAATATGAATTATTGGCATGCCCAGACGACCAATCTAAGCGAGTGCCATATGCCGCTCATTCAGTTTATCGACAGCATGAGAGCAAGCGGAAGAATTTCTGCAAAAGCATATTTTAACGTAGGCGGTTGGTTTGCCGCAAAGAAATCGGATTTATGGCGCTTTACGCAGCCCTACGCCGAAGCGAAGAACGGTTTGTTCATGGGAGGAAGCGGCTGGCTGTGCCAAGATGTGTGGGAATACTACAGCTTCACTCGCGATGAGGAATATTTACGAAACATAGCCTATCCGATTATGAAAGAAAGCGCACAGTTTTACCTGGATTTCTTGGTTGAGAATGAGGTTGGATACCTGGTTTCTTCGCCAACCACTTCACCAGAACATCATTTTAAGCTGGAGGGTGCCTCATATTCGGTCAGCGACGGGACGGAAATCGATCATCGCATTGTGGAAGAACTGTACAACAATTGTATAGAATCCTCTCGGATTTTAGGTATTGATGAGGAATTCCGGGAATTATTGATGAAAGAAGTTGTCAAGATTGCCCCGACGAAGATCGGAAGAAACGGCAACATTCAAGAGTGGTATCACGATTGGGATGAAGCAGAAGTGGAGCATCGGCATCTATCCCATCTGTATGGTGTCCATCCAGGTCATGCGATAACGCCTGCCCATGCATCAGAGTTTGTGGATGCGGCCAAAGTTTCTTTGGATAGACGCGGTGATCTGGAGACGGGATGGAGTCGAGCCTGGAAAGTCAATCTTTGGGCGCGATTATGGGATGGCAACCGAGCTTATAAGATTATAAGCAGTATTGTGAAAGATAGAACCAATGATAATTTGTTCAATACGCATCCACCTTTTCAAATTGACGGCAACTTTGGATTTACAGCTGGCGTGGCTGAGATGCTTTTGCAAAGCAGTTATGCCGGAGAGATCAGGCTGCTCCCGGCATTGCCTGATCAATGGGGCAACGGGCAGGTGTCGGGGCTAAAGGCCAGAGGAGGCTTTGAAGTGAGCATGACATGGAGCGAAGGCAGATTGACTTCAGCGACCATTCAAGGAAAGCCTTCAAACCAAGGGGGTTTGCGCTACGGAAATGAGCTTACAGCTTTTGTGATTCCTGAAAATGGGATTTATGAATATACTCCAATCGATCTATCAGTTGGACGCAGCGGAGAATAGAATCAAAGAACTTGGGTATGTGAAGTAAGCAATACTGTAGGATGAGAAGTCGTCATTCGCTTCACGCTCTTCTTTCGATGCAAATTTACACAGTGTAAAATAAAAAGGAGCGTATGATCATGACACAACAAACTTTGGATATTTCTGCAATGATGCAACAATTTCACGAGAACGGTTATCTGATTCTGCCGGGTGTTCTGTCTGAAGAGAAGGTCAATCGGCTGAATGCCGCCATTGACCGAATTGTCACTGAGGAACCGGAATCCTTGGCCTACAACATCTATAACAGTGTAGAGCGTGACGATGAAATAGCTTCACTTATCGACGAGCCGGCGCTGCTTCCGCTAATGGTGAATCTACTGGGCTATAATATTCAGCTGCACATCTCACATTTGACCATACGCAAACCGAACCCGAACGATGTAAAAACGGAATCGCATAGTTTCATCAACTGGCATCAAGACGGTCCGCATCCACAGTTTCCTAAGCAGGACGGCATTACCTCTACCTATTATATTAAAACCTGCTATATTCTGAGCGACATGTCGGAGCCGGACCGCGGAAATACGAAAATTGTTCCTGGCTCACATAATAAGCATTTTCATCCAGAAAGCCAGGATGTTCATGGTCAGGTGGCAGGTGAAGTGCAAATATGCGGCAAGCCGGGGGATGTGTTCATTTTCCCACAAAACCTATGGCATGCCGGGGCGCCTAATCGCTCGGAATTCACACGCCGGCAGTTGTTTCTGGGCTACAGCCCGATTTGGATGAGACCTATTGATTATCGAACGGCTTCAGACAGGCTTTTGGAAAATGCCTCTCCCTATCGCAAGCAGCTTCTTGGAGTTATAGATGAGAACCCGTTTAAATACTATGTTCCCTCAGAATCTATGGTACCATTGAAGGAGCTATACAATCAGGATGCTGGAAAAAGCGTCTACAAAT
This sequence comes from Paenibacillus sp. HWE-109, assembly GCF_022163125.1. Lineage (NCBI taxonomy): Bacteria > Bacillati > Bacillota > Bacilli > Caryophanales > Paenibacillaceae > Paenibacillus > Paenibacillus sp. HWE-109. The sequence continues at coordinate 9,050,027 of NZ_CP091881.1, forward strand.
GAGCTCAGTAGTTAGATATTTATTTTAATTGATGAATAATATGGTCTGCCGTGCGGATCGCTAAGGCAACCGTTGTCAATGTAGGATTGGCGGCCCCGCTGTAAGGGATAACGCTATTGTCAGCCACATATAGGTTGGACATTCCGTGTATACGCCCATATGGGTTCGTGGCAGAAGTGGATGGGTCGTTGCCCATACGGCAACGACCCATTTCATGGTAATCTTCTCCCGGTACGAATAAAGATAAGTCGGGTTGGCGGTTCTTTGCGCCGATAGATGCTTGTAGACTGGAGATCATTTTATTTGTAGCGTACAGCATTTTCCCAATAATGGTCTTATCCTTCTCGCTATAGGAGAAATGAACCTGTATTTCTGGTACCCCGTACGTATCCAATCTATTGGGATTTAGAGAGATGTAATTCTCAAACTGCGGTTCGACAACACCCAGGGTCTCGATTCCGATATCAAATTCTTTGAGGATTTGTTTATTTTCAAAAACCGGATACCATAAATATCTTTCTAGATCCGGACCATAGATGATCATTTGATAGGGATCACCAACTGTTCGAGGTTTCCAAATAAACAGCGTCCCTAACACGTCTGGAAAATAGCTGCGGTCAATCTTTACGGTTGCAACTATTTTGGAGTGATTCATTAAATAATGACCGATGGCTTTTCCTGGTATTCCCGAATATAAGAGAAGGCGGGGGGTTTCCCAAGTACTCGCGGACACGACAATAGTTTTTGCTTTGATGAAGTAAGATTTTTTGTCTGGTGACATGACCCGTACACCTGTTGCGCTTCCATTGGCGGACAAGATCTGAACAGCGCGCGCATTTACGGCTAAATCAAACGGCCGCTGATTTAAGGCCGAACCCAGAAAGGCAATAGAACTGAATAAAGCGTTGGAATGGACTTGACCGAACTTCGTTGCCGAAAGATCAATTGCCGTTGGCAGCTCTGTAACCTCAGGGAAACCGCTTCTTCTAAGTATATCGAGCATCACCGTAGTAATCGTGGAATCTTGCGTATATCCTTTCGAAATATTCATAATCCGTTCAGCGATATTATAATAGGGGGTCAATTCTTCGTAAGGGATTGGCCATTCCTTCATGTCGACGGGATGCATACGAGGCGAAGCCGTCGACCAGAACAAGGTTTTGCCTCCCAACGCGAAAACCTGGGAGGCTCCTGGATATTCAGGTTGGGATTTTCCTAGCGGATGCGATATATTTTTGTAGAAATCCCGTTTACGGGATGCATTCAACGTAGGAATATTCATACTGTGCGTGGGAATTAAGAGATCTCCTCTCTCGACGATACCAATCCGTTTGCCGTTTAGTCCCCACTGCTCGCATAATCTCCATAGGACTGCAGGGCCCCCCGCCCCGGCTCCGATAATAAGCACATCGTATTCTGTTTGTGACATTTGCTCTAATGAAGTTAAAGGAATCCACTGTTTTAGATCGGTTTCGGGAGGCTGAGGGGCAGCGATGGGAATAGGGATCATTCTTTTGAAAAGCACCTTTTGCCCAGCGATGTAAGTATCGGGATTTTGAATGTGTGGATTGAGAGATAGTAGTTTGTGTATATCAAGCCGCAAACTATAGGCGATACTCCTTAAGGTATCACCCGTTTGTGCAATATAGGAATCCATAACAGGTCACATCCATTCTGCAATTATGATATATCTTATGAGCAAGAATTCTATTTATGAGGATGGGTTTTGCTGAAAAGGTCATTGGGAAAGGTCTTACTTTTATTAGTATCGATACGATAACAACGCTAGATGTTGAAAAGCCCTTTAGAGGGCTTTTTTGCGTTAACAGCAATATTCAAACTAGCTAGACTATTATCCTGAATTTGTAAATTGGTGATATAATAAGGCGGCAGGCTTATAGGGGGCAAGTTTATACACTGTGATGGCAATTTAGCTCCAGAAAGATACATAGAGGCTCTGGTCTGACTAGATAAAACATGGATTTCATTAAGCTTTGGTTGAGGAGTAGATAAAAAATGCCTGTTAATAATTATGCGTTTCACCAAATAACAACTCAGAATATAAGTGTAAATTATCAATTGTTTTTACCACACGATTATGAATCAAAAAAGGATAACAATTATCCACTAATTTTGTTTCTCCACGGCATAAAAAAACGTGGAGAGGATATTGGTGTGCTTGATGGTTACGGACTAACTTGGATTGCTGAAAGCAAGCAAGACTTCCCTTTTATTGTAGTTACTCCACAATGTCCATCCGATTCTAATTGGATATTAGAGTATCATTCGGTCATAGCTTTGGTTGATGAGATAATAACGAATTATCGAGTTGATTCTGACAGAATATATATAACTGGATTTAGTATGGGTGGAAATGGTGCATGGGATTTCGCTTTAAGATCGCCTGAACTTTTTTCAGCTGTAGTTCCGATTTCAGGGTGGTTCAATCCAGATAAGGCTATGCTGCTAAAAGATGTACCTATTTGGGCTTTTCATTGTGTAGCCGACGATATTGTCCCTGTTTCAGGAACAGAGGACATGGTTAAGGCTTTAACTAGTATCGGTGGGAATGTCAGAGTTACTTATTACTCAGGGTTAAAACATAACCACAAAGTGATGTACGAAACATACAACAAAGCAGAACTGTATACTTGGTTATTGAATCATAAAAGGAAAGTGTAAGCTCTATCCTGAGTTATTGGAAGCGTATATGGCTGAAAATGATGCAGATGAATAATTAAATAATCATAATACAACTTTTCCCATAAGTGGGCGTATATAGTGGTAAATGCATGAGGAGGTATTATCAATGAAAAAATTTATTATAGGTGTAGTTGTAGGGAGCATACTCTCTCTTTCTTCAGTTGTAGTTGCTTCTGATTCAGTACAAGCATATTTATTTGAAGTGTATTTTACAATTAATGGTCGCAATACAGCTATTGAAAAAGATTATTCAGTTCTCAATTATAACGGCAGCACTTATGTTCCTGTTCGTTTCATCGCAGAACAACTAGGTGCTTCTGTTGATTACAATGCAATTAATAAAGAAATAGCAATTAATCAATTTTCATCCAATATGAAAATTCTTACAGATAGTAATTATCCTAATGTGCGCTATAGTTTGTTAGATCTTTATTTAGATGGTGGTTATACAGGAAGTTATGGACTACTTTCAGTCGATAAAATAAAGGAGAGCACAATAACAGAACATGAAATAGATTTTAGCCTGAGTTTTTACGATGCAAATGAAAAGTTGATTGGAACAGCATTAGGATCTCAGTTGCCTAGTTCTTCTGATTACAAACAAACAATAACTACAGGCGAAATCAAAGTTGTACATGCTGGTGGAGTTGGTGATTTCTCTAATTATTCAAGTGTTAAATTTAATGTGACGAAGTATAAATAATTAATAATACTGAACGTCGAAAAGCGAGAAATTCAGAATAACATTTATAACGGATTTGTACAAAAATTATGATTCAAAACTATTATATCCCTTTCACCGACTCCACACATGTGGAGTGCGTGGTAGTGATATATTGGGAGGATTAAATAATTTTAAAATGAGGGGCTTCCTTTAGAGGAGGTTCCATTTTTGTTCACACTTCTATTAATTATGTATTAATTTGGTTAAATTGCTATGATTAATGAAGTGAAATTCTAAGCCGTATATATGAAGAATATCTGGAAGGTAAAAGTTATCAGGGGATTGTTACTGGATTGATGAAGGATAAAATCAAAACGGTCACTGGCGGCGATAGATGGTGGGATTCTTCCATCACGATCATATTAACCAATGAGAAGTACTATGGAGCCTTATTTCAGCAGAAAACAATCACTGTGGATTTCCTTACCCCTGCGGAGCTAATTTCAAAAGGCGAACATGGAATAGTAACAATGTATCGAAGAAAGTTGTATGGCAATGCCGAACTTACGTCAACGAAGGGAAAGAAGCTTGTGATGCCAAAGCAGTAAATGAGTTAGAGTTGCAGGATGCCTTTGTATGAGATAAACGAAATTGTACAAGTCATGAACGCACGGCAAGATTTATCGAAGAGTTCGAGGGGTAAGCTCCAACCTTGTATGTAGAATAGAAATGATTTGACAGATGGCATGGATCGATTCCATGCTGTTAGTCGTCAGAACTCCAATTGGTTATTTTTCAAATAAAGGTTCATTTCCCGGATCATCCCCATGCCATCCTTAACCCCTTTCAGATAAAACCATTCCTTTTCAGCCGAATGCAGATACTGAACGGCATCTTCCCACTCCAACAGAATACCATGAGCAGTACCATCCACTTGATTTTTCAAATCCTTCAGCAATTTCGATGATTTCTGGATTAATGGGGCAATATGTTCCTGTTGTTCCACAGTGAGCGATAAATCATCAAACCTCTCGTGTAATCCCTTTAAAACCCATTCAGGCCATTCTTCCATAGTGATATCCCCTTCCTGTTGTTCGAGTGTGTGTATGTTAACTCTGATGGGAAGGGATGGCAAGTCGTTTTAATTATTTCCTTCTACAAGATCCCCTGATTTTCAACATTCGACTGCTACTTTCTCAAGGCACATGGTATAATTTTACTATTCTAACTGTGATAAGAGGAGTGTTTAATGCTCAACTACAAAGGAAAATCAAATTCAAAATACCTTAAACATCTTTTTCTCTACTTCTTAGAGATGGTGATAGCTACTACTACTACTACTATCAGAACGTTTTTAGAAGGAAGTGGTGCATTACTGTATAATAGCGTTCTGATTAATATATTAAAGGATTATGTTTTCGCGTATACATTATATCAACTAGTTCTTATAGCTGCTTTTAAACTCAAGGATTCTATTGAAATTGATGCATTAACTTCTCTCAAGAATGAAAGTGACAGATTTCAGATTTATGCTGAGTTTAAAAATAAAATACCACAAGCGGCTATTGATAAAATGAAAAATTATTTGACTGAAAATCCTAAAGTTATGCTTAAGAATGAGCATCGCGTTTTATTCGAACATCTAACAATTGCTGCTAGGAGTTATAATAGTGATGATATCCTGCCAGAAGAATTTAGGATGAGAATGAAACAATTTTCAAGGGAAATGGATCACCAGATAAAAGTTCTAGGATTTACTTGGATGAACTCTATATTGTTACGGATTATGAAGTGACGAAATAATTGTTCAAAGTAGAAGTTTTTTTGAAAGATCTAGATAGTAAAAATGAAGTTTTAAGGAAAAGTAATGAGAAGTAGTTCAATTACCTGCAAGAATAAATGATGCACACAGCATGTCATATTGCAGAAAAACTCCTAAAGTAATCAAACAACAATTTGATTGGAGAAATTTGTGGCTACATATTGGACTCTCCAAGAGGAAGTAGTTTGGAATGAAGCAGTAAAAATTGGATATCTTGAAGGAAAACAAGAATATGCGATGTATCCAGCAGAGTACATTTGGATGATGGCACAAATGAAGCAACGACTAGAAAATTACAATGATAAATACCCTATATGGCTATGGATTAAGAAGCCTGATATGAGGTCTGCAAGTCACTTTAAAAGTTATACAAGATGCGTTCGTCTTACTATAGATTTGGAAGAAGAAAATGTGCTAGTTTCAGATTTTGAAGATTGGCATTCTGTTTTGAACAATGGTTTTAATGCCGATAATGAGCAAGAATATGATGATTTTTACGAAGGGAAATTAAAGATTACAAAGGAGGAGAGTTGGGAACGTATTTTTGAATTAGAACGTATCCAAGATCCTCTTTGGAGTGGAGTTAGAGATTGGCTGCAAGGTGTTACTGGTAGAATTGATATCAATAAAGTGAAGAAGGTTGAGCATTTTATAAGTCGAAAACAAGTAGAGTTTTAGATGTAAAACAAATATTTTATTATGAAAGCTGCGGTGATTAATATCTGGTTCGTAGGTATTCAGCGGATATTTGATAGTAGAGTGTACATATATGAGACAGAGGTGGAGGCAAAGGAAGCATATGATAAAATGTTTGTGAAAAGCTGTGAGGACGATGGAGAAATTGAAGCAAAAGTTGTATACGGAAAAATCTCTGAGATTGCACAAATTAAGCAGATATCATGAAATAATACTATTGACTGATTTTTAAAAAAAATGAAGGTAGTTGACACTGATGACAAAGCAAATATTAGATCTTACATTAGATGAATTTGGATATAAAGTGATGATAAATCTACCCGTTTGGAATGAATTTACTTCAGACTCAAACGATGTTTATGAAGTAGATTTTGGTGGAGACATAAATTCACCTCTACTCAGTGAATTAATAGATACTTATGATTTTATTGTATCCAATCAAGAAGAAATTAAGAATGTAATACTACAAGAGTTAGTTGAAGAATATAGTGGTTTCCAAGCAAAATATTGCGATGATGAAGATGATGAGTTTATGCCAGATTTAACTGGTGTTAATGATCTAAAGCCCTTAATCAGTTTAGCAAGAGTTCATATCTTAGATGTAATCAAGGACGGCATTGGTTATTTTGGCTTTGAATTTGATTGCTCGTGGGATGAAGAGCACGGTTTTGGTGTAATGCTATTTAAAAACGAAGTAGTTGCATTGGGGGGATCAGACTCATCCTTTCTTTCATGGATAGCTAATGATCATTTAAATGAAAGTAGCGATACAAAATGAATCAATTCTATCAACGAGAGAAGATGAGGTGCTATAATGCGAGATTATATTGGAATTAAAGAAAAAGTGCAAATTGATTCGTTAATAGCAAATTTTGATGAAATCACAAAAGGGCTTGAAATTCTGAATAACAATAAGAAACTGGAATTAGATAGGCTCCTTGTAGATGCGAGTAAATTATTAAAAGGCTTAGAAGGAGTTCAGCAGTACATTAAAGTAGAACACGCAAAATCAACTGTTGAAATTATGTCTGGGGCTTTGAGTGAGATAGAAAGAATAAAATTTATCAATGATAAATAATAAAACAATCCTTTCATAAGAATGAGGTGAAAAATATATGGAGCCATGGGAATTAGCTGAAGGAGAAAGATATAAGGAAAACAAGACTGTCTAGTTAATCAAGAAAAGTGACGTTGAAAATAAATCCATTACATATATAGAAAATCCTCGCGGCGGTCATGTTCTAGGACGATGCAGCATCAATGACTTTTGTGATTGGGCAATAAGTGTGTATACAGCAGAGAAAGAAATTTGGGAGCAAAATAGCAAGTTTGTGGAAATAATCAAATAAAAAAAGTTTATATAAGGAGATATGAACATATGGGACTGTACACTAGTTTTCGCTGCAAATTAAAATTGAAAGATGAATTTCTACCAGTTATTAGAGAATTGATGGAGGAGGGTTTAGACTGGAGCGAACTTGAAACTAATAGCGAAGAAATTAATGAATTTAGTACATATGATCGAGCGGATTCTATTCCTTTTGGAGGCCTTTCATATGCTCCGGATGAATGGGAGCAGGAAGACAACACTATATGGAGTCGTAGCACTGAAAACGGTATCTGGACATTCCAATGCAGTGTTAAAAACAGTGAAACAATTCTTGAATTTATGAGAAGGGTAGTTCCAGCTATTTCTGTAGAAAGTCTTCATCTTGAAATGTTCTTTGAAGAGGATGTCTATTCAACAATGTATAAACTTATTGATGGTAAAGTAGAAGAAATCGATGAAAAGAACAAATATGGTTTTGAAGACAATGATGACTATGAGGGTTTTGGATATAGATAAGGCATTGAAATGAATCTTTCAATACCTAATTTTAAGGAGTGAATGAGCAATGATAGTAATCGAAGGCAAGGCAGGAAAGAGTGTAGTTTTGCAGGATATCATTAATGATCAAATGAGAAATAGGAATGTAGTTGTCATTGATACAGTTAAAGTACACGGTTTACAGGTTCCTGATGGTGTAGATCATTTAATCTTAGATGCAGATTTTGAGAAAGCTCTTGAGATATTTGAGTCAGCATATAAAAACGAGTTCAGTAGATATGATTGGATTGTATTTGAGTTCAATGTAGAAATAACAGAAGTTGATTTAAGCACTTTTAAAGCAATTGACAGAGAATATCCTCAGAATTTTATTGTTACTGTACAAAATGATGCTCTAGAACAGGTTAATGTCTATTTTGCATAGTCAACAAAATCAGAGTTTTATGGGAGAGTTAAAAATGAATAAAGTAATTTTAATTATCGTGCTGATTGCCATTTTGCTTATTGGATGCGGCGACCGAAAACAAGAAGCGGTTGATTTAGCTCTAAAAACAATAGAAACGGAATTTCCAAAAATAACAAATGTTAAAGTTGAAAATGTTGACATTGTGAAAGATTGGAAAGAAACGCCAAGCGGGAAGAATGATTTAGCTAAAGTTACAATATCTTTTGATGAAGAATCAAAACATAAGAAGTTAGTTTATTGGTTAACCAACTTGAATGATAATGGTTGGTTTGCCCAAGAGTATATATGGGTGTTGCAATAGTGAAACTTTGAAATGAAATCGAAGTTTTATTAGAGTACATAATATTTAGATAATAATTGGTGACGAAAGAATGATTTTATTGATAGAAACGGGGGACTAAATTGAAGAAAATAAGGATAATATCTGTCCCATTTAATGATCAATGAATGAAAGACATGGAAAATGACTTAGATAATTCACAATACGTCCAAGAGTTTAAAATTAATGAGAAACAATTTTATACATTATTTGAGTCAGGTATATTCAATGTTCTAAACAGAGAATGTGATGTACTAATTGACGACTTTGAAACAGAGCTCATCGATTTTGAAAGCTTACTTAAAGCGAACAAAGTACTAAGTAATTCATTCGAAAATTCAAATTGTTATGAAATAGAAGTGTTAGTAGGGCTAATTTCCTTAGCAATAGAGATGAAAACAGGAATTTATTTTCATTTTTAACTTTCAGCAACTTTGAATATTTCTTTTAGCCCCCGACAATAAATTTAATATTCCGAATACATTAGAAAAAGTCAAGAATTTTTAGGATTAAAATGTAAGCACGATTCTATAGAGTGGAGAGGGGAAATATAATGACACACTATGATAATTTGTATTGTAAGTTATTCATTGACACAGACATTGATATAAACTCGCTATTTGATTTAGTGTGTCAAATTGTATCAGGTTTTAGAAAAGTTATGCGGACAGTTGTTACAGACCTAAGTGAAATAGATATTATGAAAAATGATGACTTTGATGCTTTAAAAAAAGACTATGGAAGTGATGGCTTTCTCTTCTTTAAATACTATTGTGATATTCAACCAACGGATTATATAGGATTGGACGAGGGAAAATATATATCAAGTGTTTCACTGTTATTGGAAAGTCTATGGGATATAAAAATAAATGCAGTATGTGCTTGTGATTTTGAGGGAGAACTACCAAGAATGGGCGGATATAATCCTAACAGATGATAAAAGAGCAATTTTATTTGAATGGAGTTATTTGTATATGGATTTTGGGTGGAGAATAACTAAATACAATCCAGATCATAGAAATGATAGAGGTAATTATTCAAAAGATGAATGGACTTCAATCTCAGATATTGGAAGCACTTATGATAATAAGCCATTAACCATTGAAAAATATAAAGAAACAGAAGATTTGTATGTAAGAGCAATTCTCACCTTTGTAGAATTTCTAAATATCCCATATTTACAAGTCAAAGAACTTTGGATGCAGGATGCAAACGATTATGAGCAAAGAAGTAACAACAGTAAGTATCAATCAATTTATTCAAGGGAATTAGTCGATGCTTTTTCCACAATTACAGAAGGAGAATTATTACAAAAGGATTCAATCGTACAAACTACTCGATTGATATTAAGAGAAAATATTTGGTGTAAGTATCAGTATCAAGCATTAATGTATGTACACTTTGGGTACGATTACTACATGTACATTGGAAGTTCACAACCCTGTAGCGGACTGATTCAAGGAATTGTCGCATCAGGATTGTTTGTAGAGCCTTTTGAATCGCCTTATCTTGACAATGAAGATGATGAATAAATAAAACATGGATTTCATTAAAAGTCAGGGGGCAATTTGTGGCTGATGTTGAAGCTATTATAACCTTTTTAGAATCGAAAGATGGCGGAAGAAGCAGAAATGTTTTCAATGGGTATCGCCCTAATCATTTAATAAAAGATGACTACTTAACTACTGGTGTGCATCATTATTACGATATGGAAGAAGTTGTTCTTGGGAAATCTGTTTATGGAACGATTACATTTATATCTCCTGAAGCATACCCACATTGTTTATGGGTTGGAAAAATAATTAATATCCAAGAAGGGTCTAGGATTGTTGGGTATGCCGAAATCACAAAAATCTTTAACGATCTTTTGATTAAAGAAATCGTTGAAGATTAATATTTATTGAATAAAAGAGAAGTTTTATATGATCTCGTCTCAGGAAAAAATTGTTGGCGTGGTAAATGAAAACCCTATTTCATGTGTGTAGTTGATTTATTGGATATTCATCCCAGATTGGAATGAAAAGAAAATTTTAACAGGGGGGGGTAAAATAGAAAATGAAAATAGTATTTTGGGCATTCAGATTTATTCTTACTAAGTACATACAATGGTCTGAAAAAAACATTAAACTATTATTCATATTAGCAATAATCTTCGCATTTATTAATATCTTTGTATCTTTTGTTATTGCATACCTATTGATAATTAGTATTCTTTTGGAAATTATTTTTTTCAAGCTTAATGATTATATATCTATAAACAGATTTACTGGTACTTTAAATATGCGATCTGATATTGATGTTCATAAACTAGAAAGGACTCGTAAGCTTTTCAATAAGAATAGAGCTGAATTCCTTTCACTAATGTTTGAGGATGGAATCAAGGATATTAAAAATTATTCTAAGTTTAAAATCCCCTGTTAATTTTTCATTAAAGCGATTAAAGTAACAACCAATTAAGCTATTTATAAAATAATGTTAAATAAATATGGATCAAAAAGAAAAAGAAATTCCAGAAAAGTTAATGTTTCTGAGATGGAAAATGATTTTTGGTATTTTATTTAACCCAAAGAAAAATTCGCTATTATTAGGTCATTTAATGAGGCCGACACATTATTACAAAATTAAGATAGATTTAATTGATATTATTTAACTAATAGACAATAAAACAACAATTTAAATGAGAGTTAGGTGTCTTGATGTTAAAGGTTATGTTTATGGCTCCAAATGGAGAAACATTATATAGCCGCGACATGTCACTAGAACAACTCTATGCACTCAAATTCGTGGAATCAATCGATGTAGAGTGAATCATATACTATCTCAGACATGGACTATAACGTTAATATAGAAGAGCTGTATGTATGGCTCAAATGAGTTATTTATTAAAAATTCAAAGGAGACAACATGAGAACTGAAAATCAAGTAAAGGCCAAATTAATCCAACTGCGAGAGTTACAGAAGCTAAATGATACTGAGGAAATCAGAATACAAATTGAAATGCTGGAATGGATTATAAATCAACCGACTGAAAGTTATCACTGTAAGTCGTAATAAAACATATATTTCAATGAAATTAATGTGGGAGATGTGTATTAATGAACAACAATGATTCAAGATCCCTATTCGAAAAGCAGATAGAGGCGTTAGAGAATTCAAATTGGAAGATTGAATTCAACTCAGATACTTTAGTTGCCAAGATTGTGGATGAGCGTGGTATCGAAATTGATATTGCTACTTTAGGGTTTCTCCTTGGGCAATTAGAAGAATATGGGAAGTTGAAAATTGAACAGAAATATGGGGAAAGAAGAAAAACTCCAATAGACGAATTTACAAAAAAGAGAATCGGTGTCTTGGATTATGTGCTTATAGAAGATGAACATACTGAATCATTTAGAAAAATATTCGAAGCTTTTCATGATCAAAATGAGCTTTTTAACTTAGAATCATTTTATGTTTCTAAGAAGAATGGATTGATTCATGAGGAATTTAATGCATATCTTCCGGTTGATGAGGCAGAGAAATTGTTGGAGCCTTTGCAAAATTTCGTCGATAAGTATAAAAAAGATGATAGTGAATGATAAAATAATTTCTTTTAATGCTGGAGTGAATCGAATGGTTATGATTAAGTTCCTATAATTTGCGATGATACTGGTGAAACTTTCATGTCATATAAAGCATACTTAACCAGTGAGCATTGGAAAGACGTCCGAAGAAGGTACGCGGCTTCAAAATTTAAGAATGAGTGTAATGTATGTAAGTCCAAATTCAAATTAAATCTGCACCATAAATCTTATAAGCGAGTCGGAAACGAACGACTAAACGATCTTATTTACTTGTGCGAAAGCTGTCATCATACTGCTCACGATCTACTCAAAGGTGACAACAGTCAAAAGGTTAATCTATGGAATATAAACAGAAGGATGAGAAAAAGAAAAGACGCACCAACTTCTAAATATTCGATAAACAATCCAAACAACAAAAAGCAATAAAACAAGCCTTTCATTGCTACTAATTGCAGCATGTGTTTAGCTATTTCATAATCAATTTTCGACTACAATATTTTATGATATTATGCTCTCAAAGGAGCTGAGTATCATATGGATAAAAAGAGCTATAAAGATTTTCTAATTCAACAATCAAGTATCACAAGCAAGAAAAAAGCTGTAAACAGTAGGACTTCAAAGGCCAATAGAATTGAGCGTAGATTTAATATTAATTTAGATCTGTTCGTTTCAAATGACTTTGCAACATACGTATTACTAAAAATATTGAAAACTGATGATCGTCGCGGCACAAATCAAAATGCTGTTAGGAAGTATTATTTATATAAATACGGAAAGAAATTTCCTAGTCTAAAGGATTTTGAAAAACGCAATATTGCGAAATTATCTAAGTAATAAAACGAGTCTTTTATTTGTTTTGAGTTTGTACTAATCTTTATATAAAATTGAAACCATTATATTCCTTTCACGGTCTCAACACATGTGGAGTGCGTGGTAAGGATATATAGAAATGCTTAGTAGTATAGCATTGTATAGATGGTAACCCTCCTGATAGTTAAGAGGGTTATTTTTTATGAAAAAAATTAGTGTAAATTTTATTGAATTCGACTCTATACGACAAAGCTAACAATTGTTATGGGGAACATTTGTGCGCTATAGTGGAACATGTTGGGATTAAATATCGAAAGGGGTCATAACATGACTTGGAAATGGAGAAAGAGAGTATGTAGTTTAGTGTTAGGTTCATTATTAATTGGATTAATACCGTTTGGAGGTGTAGTTGCATTGTCCAGCGCGGGGATTGCTGCCACTGCAAATTTGGAGACTCTAGGCCAGTCTACAAGGCCAATCGGCGAAGTTGCGGCATTGACGCAACCAGCTTCAAATGCTCTCCTGAGTACAAGCGATATTTCAACTTTTAACGGCAAAAATATTCCAACTAGTTATTCCAACTCTAGTGGTCAGAGTCTTTTACCGAACGGAAACATTTTACTCACAGTAACAGATGATCAGTTTGGAGCAAGTGTATTTTTATATGATGTAAAATCTGACATATGGACAGCTAAATCGAGACTAAGCTCATCCAGCCGAGGACAAAGTACATTGCTTGATGGTCGAGTAATGGTGACAGGAAGAAAAGTAAGTGGCAATGTGGTATCCTTCTACAATTACTTAAATGATACATGGACAAGCGGTGCTTCTATGGCTAATAACTTATCGGGTTCATATGCTCAAAGCACTTTAAAAGACGGAAGAGTCATGGTTACAGGAGGTGAAACGTTTAGTAGTTCAGACAGAATAGATGTGAGCAAAGACTGTCAAATTTACAATCCCGCAACAAACTCATGGATACAAGTTGCTCCCTTGCCAGTAGCGCTGTTCATGCATTCTCAGGTTACGTTGAATGATGGGAGAGTGATAGTAACGGGTGGGATTGAAGCTAGTATGTGGGGCAGTATTGATATTAGCAATTCTCCACTCCCGGCTCCAAAGCCATCTTCGTATGTGTATGATCCTGATACGAATCATTGGACAACAGTTGCACCGATGCCAACAGGGCTGCGAGGCCATCAATTAAGTACACTTCGTAACGGAAAAGTATTATTGACCGGTGGGGGCTCGGGAAACATAAATTCAACAGCATATCTTTATGATCCTATTCAAAACTCATGGAGTATGTTAACAACCAATATGCCGCCAAGGGAGAGACACTCTCAAAGTATCTTATCAGATGGACGTGTGATCATTACAGGGGGATTTGATGGTTTGAAAAATGATGTAACAACAAAAATTTATACAATTAATTCTGCCGATTTCGAAGTTATTGCACCGACTACACCGTCTAATTTGTCATCTCCAAGTAAGACAAATACAACAATCAATTTGAACTGGATAGCATCGACAGACAACATAGCAGTTACAGGATATGATATTTATAACGGCTCGACTTTAGTGGGATCTACAACTGGAACAACTAGCTATATGGTTTCAAATTTAATTGCGGGGACGTTTTACACTTTTACTGTCAAAGCCAGGGATGCAGCGGGGAACGTTTCTGCTGCGAGTAATGCATTAACTATATCTACTTACTTACCTTTATGCTTCTTAGATTATCCAAGTAGCTCCAGTACAAGTAAATTGAGTGGAATCGTAAATGTTTCGGGTTGGGTTCTAGATAATAACGGAGTAGAAAAAGTTGATATCATTGTGGATGGTATCTTGATGGGACAAGCCATATATGGAGATACTCGTGATGATATTTATAGTACTTATCCAGCGTATAACAATCATTATGCAGGATTTCATTATAGCTTGGATACGACAAGTTTAAACGAGGGGAACCATGTGATTTCAATAAGATCCACAGCGAGAAACGGTGTGCAAACTCCAGTTTGGAGTGGAACAAATTTTGTGATTGGAAACCTTGATAAACGTGTAAATGCATACGATCAGAACGGTCAATTGAAACGAACGGATTTTCCTTCAGGGAAATCAATTGAATTTCAATATGACAGTAACGGGAACTTAATTAAAAAAATTATACATTAGAAACTTGAATACCTGTTTTCAAATATTCAGCATTGAAAGGAACCGATATGAAAAAACTGACCGTCTACGCACTCATTTTTAGCCTACTTGTTTTATTCTTTGTTCCCGTTACAACGAGTGCTGCAAGCTCAAACACTAACGATGGAATAGTTAATCCGATCACTGACATTTCTACTTTTCAAGAGAACGACATCCTAACGATTCCTTGGTTAAGCCAACAATACGGCGTAACAGAACTGCAAATCATCGACGAATTAAATAAAGGCTATTCCTTAAAGGAAGTATATCGAGCGCTACAGATCGGTAATTCGTCTGAACAATCAATGGAAGATCGTTTGGACAGCCTCAATCCGGCTATTCGGAAAGCTGCTAAATTAGCGAAACAACCAAATGCAGCGCTGCCAACTGTCACCGCTGCCACCTATAGTAGTGTGACGAACTCCACCTATGATACCGTAACGAACTCCATTTATTCGCCAATTCAACGACAACTGATGAGCAGTTCAATCAATGATCCCTTAAGTTATGACGAATTAGCCGTAAAGCGCTTGAACACCCAAGTGGATATTGCGCCGTATTCCATCGCAACAGGACATGAGAATGTGTCAACCATCAGCGGCGGTCTTCAATTAGAGAATGTGGATTTGACGCTTCCGGGAAGAAACGGCATGTCATTCGGATTGAAGCGAATCTACGATAGCTCGACTGCCAGTTCCTTCGATAAGAAAGCCGTGGGCACGCGTTTCAAAAGAGTGATCTATGCGCCTGAGATGGAAATATCCATTAAAATGTGGCAAAAGACGGCATATG
The DNA here is from genome assembly GCF_022163125.1 of Paenibacillus sp. HWE-109. Taxonomy (NCBI): domain Bacteria; kingdom Bacillati; phylum Bacillota; class Bacilli; order Caryophanales; family Paenibacillaceae; genus Paenibacillus; species Paenibacillus sp. HWE-109. Next base: position 9,065,886 of record NZ_CP091881.1, read on the forward strand.
GCATGAATGGCATGGGTCCGGATATCTGGACAAAGGTGGGGACGAACCAATCCTTCAATTCTACCTACAATTACTTTATCTGGTGGGATCACGGGATATCGTACAGATACGATAATCCATTCTCTGAATACATAACAGAGTATGGAGATGATGTGGCGAGAAAGAGACTGGAAGAAAAGTACGCTGCGTTCTACTACCAAGGAAAGTCCATATTGATCGATCGTTTTTCCATTGATGGTGTCGTTTTTGAAGCAGAGTTGTTTCCTACAGGTCGAGTTTTTCAAGTAGGTTCGTGGGTAGCAGACTTAGGACCAGGCTACTACAATAAAGCTGTAGCCTCGAGTATGGCGGCCAGATTTCCAATAGGAACTGGCTGGAGATGGGATCTGCCGTATATAGAAGAAAAAGACAACAAAAAATTTATCCACCTATTTGGCGGTTCCGCCTATGAGCTTGAGAGTGATTTGCGTCTGAAAGGTTATCCATGGAAAGGCCTTACACTGCAAAATGATTCTTCTATCCGAGTGAATAATGTAGCTTCGGCCTATGCATTGACAACAGCCGATGGTGGGAAGCAGTACTTTGCAAGTAACGGAAGGCTAATTCAGATCAACGATGCATATGTGGACAATAAATTACAATTTGAATACGGTGCTACCAATGGTTACGGTGAGCAATTGTTCAAGATCAAAGACGTTTTAGGGAATGAAATCAACATCAACTATGACAATACGCGTAATGAAGTAGTCCTTACTTCAGGTGACCGCAGCGTCAAGTATCAGAAGACGAAAGACGAATTCGGACGCATGGATTTATTGTCCGCAGTGACGGATAGCGGTGGTAGAACAACGCAGTATATTTATAAGACAGAGTCGGCACCATTTGATTTAGTCAATTCTCCATTTCCTATTGGTGAGAATCAAGTCGCTTTGCTGAAGCAAGTCTTTCACCCAACCAAGGCACGTTCTGAATACACCTATGAATCATTTAATCGAAAGTTAGGGTATAAGGCATGGGAAACCGCGTATCGAGTGAAAGCAAGAGAAGATGTGGTGGATTATTCGAATGGAAATCCGTCTGCAACGTCCAATCGGGTTGATTTTGAGTATCCAATTGACGGTGGGGCCAACCAGCAACTTACATTTGATTTTTCTACGATTGTGAAGGATGGTTTGAAGAAAACGACCTATTCGTATACGAAACAATATATCGACGATAACACACCAGAAGTCTATTACAATAATGAGATCACGCAGGAAGCAGGAGCAGGAGCAGATAAACGCACGACCAAACAACTCTTTGACGAAAACAGAAAGCAGATTGCTGTACCTAAAGAGATTACAACGACAGTTACCAGCGGAACCTCTACCTCACAGCCTGTGAAAATCAAACAAACGTACGATGATTACGGCAACCTGCTGACGGAAACGAATCCACTGAATGAGAGTATCGTGACGACGTATACGTATATCGATAAAACCAACTGGTTAAAGTCCATCCAGCAGCCTGTGGATCCATCACGCTCCAAATTCATAGAAATAGAACGCAATGATAAAGGAAGCGTAACGAAGCAAACGGTCAAAGAGAATAATGCTGGCGGGAAGTTATACGCCCAAGTCAACTATGATCAATATGACACCTTCGGCAACGCAAAAACCGTAACAATTAAAGATGATAACCGAAATATCGTCATGACTCGGGAGTTTGATCCTCAGTACCAGTCAGCATTTCTGACGAAACAATCCATAACCGTGCTTGATGCGGAGTCAAAGTCATCCACGGTTTCCCAAACCATGACTTACAACGCAGCTACAGGCCAAATGACGAGCTACACCGATGGCCGGCAAGGGATTATGAGGTACGCGTACGATAAACTAGGGAGATTGACTCAAGCTACCTTCCCGGACCTTGAATTCATCACCCATGAATACAATGATACTAACAATCAGATAACCTCCACGGATCAAACCAAGGTGAAGACAGTCACCAAGTGGAACCCATTTGGGCTCAAAGACTATACACAAGTTGTAGGTGCTGGAACAGGGAAACAAAGCTTTCAATACGATGCATACAGTCGCTTGTGGAAATCACAAGACGCGAGGGGAAATACGACTGAATATCAATATGATCCTTGGAGTCGTGTAAAGCAAGTTATTTACCCGGATACGTCAGAATCGGTAGATTACGATGATATTAACCGTACAAAGACAGCCAAGGATGGGGAGCAAAATCGCGTACGGGAAAGCTATGATCTTGTAGGAAGATCAACGGAAGTCGTCCGTTTGAACGTTGTCAACAATGTCGTACAGATCATCCCCGTCTCCAGTGTCCTAAAATACGACTACGTGGGACATGCACTGGAAGCGACCGATGCCGACCCTGCGCATTTAACCAAGTATGCATATGACGTACTCGGCAGACTGACTTCTGTGGAGGATGCCAACAAGAATACGACCGGGTACGCCTATAGTCTCGCCAATCAATTGACAGAAGTCCAATACCCCGATGGCAATAAAGTACAGAAACAGTACGACGAAATGGGACGATTAATTAAGAAAATAGATCCTGCTGGTCAGATGGACAAGTATTATTATGACGGCAATAGCAATTTGGTCAAACAGATCGATAGAAAAGGTCAAACGCTGGAGTATCAGTATAACTCACGTGATGATCTGACCAAGAGTATCTCCCTTAATGAGACCATCGGCTATGATTATGATGCTGCGGGTAGACGATTGTGGATGCAAGATGGAACTGGAAAAACAGTATATACCTATGTTCCGGCAACAAGCTTACTCGACACCATGACGTACGCGGATGGTCGAACGATGAAGATCACCTATGGAAGTGAAGGATTAGGAAATCGGGTAGCGATGATAGATCCCTTCGGTTTGAATACTGCATACAGCTACGATACCCGGAATCGTCTAAGTGGTGTAGGTGAAGCACTGAACAACTGGGAAGCCAGCTACACGTATAAGAAAAATGGACTTGCCGACATCACGACACTGAAAAATGGTATTTCGACTAGCTATACCTTTGATGGCGCTAAGCTTACGGATCTTGTGCAGAAGAAAAACAGTGGAGCAAACGTAAACACATTCGCTTACGGATACGATAACAACAGTAACCAAACGAGCAAAACCGAAAATGGCGTAGCGAATTCCTACACATATGACAAATTGAATCGGATTGATACATCGACCCAATTTCAAGAAAAGTATACGTATGACAATCGCGGAAACCGTCAAACGTTGCAAAGTAGTCAAACACCGAATCTAGCAGGAGCCAGCTACGAGTACGATGATCGCAATCGCTTAACGAAAGTAACCACGGACGATGGTAAAGTTGTCGCATACAAGTATAATGGAGATGGGCTACTGTACCAGCGTACCGAGAATGGACAAACTACACGCTATTATTACGATGGTGCTAACCTGATTGCCGAAGGTATAGTAGCGGCGAATGGTACAGCAACTATGAAAGCACGTTACATTCGAGGTAATGGACTTGCCACGCGTGTTGATGCTAATGGTAATAAAGCGTATTATCAAGTTAATGGGCATGGCGATGTTGTGGGATTAACCGATGCCAGCGGAAATACGCTAAACACCTATACGTATGATATGTGGGGGAATCCACTTACCACTCAAGAAACAGTGTCGCAGCCGTTCCGTTATAGTGGCGAGATGACGGATAGTACGACAGGATTGCAATATTTACGTGCGAGATGGTATGACCCGAGTATGGGGCGGTTTATTAATGAAAGATAGCTATGAGGGGCAGATCAACAACCCATTGTCGCTGAACCTTTATACGTATGTTGAGAATAATCCGTTAACACATACAGATCCGAGCGGGCATTGTGTTGAAGATGCTTGTATCGGTGAGGTAAGTGCTTTAATTTGGCTATATCGAGCTCTCGTCGTAGGTACTGCCATTTCAACTGTACCATCGCCAATTGTTCAAGATCCACCACCAGGTGTTGACTCAAATGGGTTGCAGGTCTACATTACACCTATTGAACAACAAACAATGTCTGTTACACAAACAACCTTTGGGAACAATGCGCCAACAATAATTACAACTCCATTTCAAGATCAAGCGCCGACAATTATACAACAACCGATCATCCAACAAGGACCAACCGTTATGTCTTCCGTTCCATTTGGGAACATTGGTATAACACTAGATGATTATAAAACCTTTGCTAGAACCCTACCTCAAAATCCTAATGATTTAATGGATAGAGGATTTGCAGATGTTACAGACCCGAGGATGGCTCAGAATAGTAATCGTAGAGATTTTTGGAGTGAGACAATGAAGTTAAAAGTTTCTTTCGATGGAGGTAGAGAAGGAGCAACGGGTTTTGAAGCTCAAGATCACTATCATATTTATAATCCTTTTGCAACACATAAAAAGAATGATGTCTATCTGACAGGAGATGGAGAAGCTACTTTTAAGGGAAGTTCCGCCTCCCACATATTACCGATAGTTAACCGTGGTAATTAAGCAAAGGAGAAAGACATGAAACTAATCGAATTTACAAAATTGTTCAATTTACATGATAGCGTTATAAATAACCTTACTTATATACCAAATCAATTTAGATTAAGGTTAGAGATTGATCTTTGTAATTACGATCAGAGTTGGTTTAAACAAAATGACCCCGAAATAGTAACAGGATTCATTGAGTTTACTGAAGTTACAGCATATGAAATTGAACCCCAGATCAACTGTTCCGAAGAGATAAATGGTTCAATACTCAACGTCAGCGATGTAGCAGACAACTGTTTGAAAATTGTCTTTACAACATCGGAGGTTCAAAGTAATTACTCAATAATTACAAACACTTTTGTATTGCTTGTAACTGCTGAATCAGTGCAGTGGAAATCTGTAAGATGAAAGTGTTAAATGATCGTTTAAAGAACCAATTAACTAACGAATCATTTCAAAATTTCTACACACTAAAGAAGTAAGAACCTTGATTTATTACCTTGCGACTAACCCTCGCAAGGTTTCTTTTTTGTACCGCGGCGCTTCCCCGCCCTCAATCACCATAGTTTTGAATGATCCAAGCCTAGGCCTCCGGCCGCCTACACAGTCGCTCCCGCGGATCAGTGCCTTGCCCCAAGTGGATTCCCTTGCAGGGAACGCTGGCTTGTTAACCGCCTGTAGACCCGCTGGCGCGGTTAGAATCGGTTGGAAGCAAGCTGTCCTGCACAGGGGGAATCCACAGCGGCAAGCCATTTATGCTCATAAGATCCAGCATGAGGCGTTTCGGTTGCCGCCAGCAGCTAAAACCCTCGTTCGCGCCGCGGCCAAAGACAGACGGCTTTTTACAAACGCGCTTCCCATAGCGCTTCGCTCCTTCCCCCTTTTGGGGCTGGATACGCTCATGCTCCTGCTGGCTTGCTCCTCACCTTGGCCCTTATTCACGGCTGCACAGGCTTCCTCGGTCGATTCTCCTGCTTCCTGATGCGAGTGTCTGTCCAAACAACGCTTGGACAGACAGGCATCAGGATAGGAAGGGGAATCGATCGGCGAGGAAACCGTTTGCCACGAATAAGGGATTGGTGAGGATTGGCAAGCCAGCAGGGCATGAACATGTATCCAGCCCCAAAGCGGAAGAAGCGAAGCCTGGGAAGTTGGGGTTTGTAAAAAGCAGTCTTCGTCCTTGCGGAAGCCACGAACGGGAAGGTTGATCTTGGTTGTCCGGTCACAACCAAAGATTCAGTTGCTTTTTCTTCGAAGCTTAGGCAGAGAATTTTTTCTTCAAAGCATAACCCGCAAGGTCTTCCCCCCTATTTTTTGATTTGTAATGCTTCGTAGTTTAAAACTGACAGAATGCACTTCATGTTTGCCCTGTTACAACCATGCTTTCAGTATCTTTACTTCGAAGTCCGATCTGGAAAGTATTCTTCAGAGAATAACTCCGTAAGGTCATCCCTTTGTTTTACTATGATGATTCGCAGTTGGAAACTGACAGAATTTCATAAATAGTTGTAATGGGTTCATTTTTGCCTGTTTAGCAGGTCCAGAGTAAAGTGAACCGTATCACAAATAAGGTCAAGTTCTTCAAGAAACTTCTATAAAAGATTGAACTTGGCTAATACTTGAGTTTACTTAACATAGGTTGATATTGCTTCATCGCGCTAATCGCCAAAGACCCTAATATCGAGTGCTTATCTCAATAAATCACCTATTCGCCATTTACCATCTTTTTTTGATCCACACGCCAAATCACCAATTAATTTATTTGCTCTTGAGAGCAAAGTTTCTTGGAACTTTGAGAGATCAATTTTCCTACCATATTTTATGGCAAAGTCTATGTTTTCAATCATTTTATATAGTTCCGTAATATCTTCTTCTGTAAAACCTTCAAGTCTTTCGCGGTAATTGGTGTTAAAATAACTTGATGAAAATGCTACTTTATAGTAAAAATAATCATTAATTTCATTTTCAAAAGCAGCAAATAGTCCCCATCTTTTAGGTTTAGTTATAAACTGCTTATTATTTTTCAATATACGTTTCCAATCTTGAGCAGGAGGTAACAATTTTGTATTTTCCTCGCCTACGAGTACCTCACATATGTGAGGTAAGATTAACCTTATAATAAAGTAACAAACATAATCAGTGACAAGCCCCTGTTTAAATGGAAGAGGATCCCCGATTCGTTGTTCCCACTTTTCTATCATATCCTCAGTTGCAAATTTCTCTTCACATAATATTATTTTGCTAAAGGAGTACATTTCAAATGCATTGTACTTTTCTAACCAATAGCTTTTTATAAAACCATCACTAAAAGGAGTAGTATTGTCTTTTATTATAAGCTGTTTAATAAAATTTTTATCAAATTGCTCTGAATTTTCAATGATGTACGATAACCAAATTCTAATAACTTGTTCTTTAAAATACTTATCCTCATTAACACTCTCGCGGGATAAGTTTGGTATAGGATATCTAAGTGTCTTCATTGACTCCCAAGGTAAAGAAAGTATCGCTCTTGCTGCTGGGCCATCTAATGTACCTGGGAGCCCAATGGCTTGTCCTATTTTAAATCCAGCACGAATCATTATTGATTTTTGTCCATCTCCCAAATTATGGTAAAATTCTTCTTCTCTATTTTTTACAAGAATCTCGGGTTTTCCTTGTAAGATTTGTTTTTGTAATTTTTCGGCCAGTCGAGGATTAAAGATCGCGATTTGACCCTTCAGTCCAGATGTTTGATCGTCAACATTAATTCTTATTGACTGCTCTTCTAAAAAATAAGGAAGGATAACCTTCATTGAAATTGGATCAATGTGCTCGTTTGTCACACGCCCATCACTGCGAATATATTCCACTTCTAAACGATAGGGCAACTGCAAGCATACTTCTTCTAAATAATCTTTGATTTGATCCCACCTAGGAGGCAGATTTTCGTTAACTTGGTTTCCTTTAGATAGAACCATGGTTATACGAGTACCTTTAAATCTACCATGTCCCTCATTTTTTGTTTCTAGATAACGGATTAAACGAGTAGGACCATCGATTTGCAAATTTCTTTTCACATGATCGCCGCGAGGTGAATCCCACATTGCGGTTTCAACCTCAACCCTTTCAGATAAAAGAAAAGTTGATAGAAATCCGATTCCGAATTCTGAAACAGGAGCAAAGTCAATGTTATGCTTTCTTAATTGAGTTCTATGAGCATTAAATTCATTTGATGAGTAATATGAGCTCCCCACATTTAAAAACCATTTTTCTAGTACATATTTGTCCATTCCTACTCCCTTGTCCAAAACTGTTAATCTAGGCAGTGGATGATCCTTTGTTCCTTCCTCATATCTAATAATAATTTTTCCTGCATTACCCCTTTTATAGTATTTATCGTGTAGCTCCATATACGAATCTTGTAGCAAACACGCATCAACAGCATTTTGAATAAGCTCTCTTATTGCAACAATTGGCTTACTGTAAATCCCTTTTCCCATAAGTAGTTGGTAGATGCGGTTCTGATCTAATTGAAAATTATAGGGCGCATAACTATATCCATTCTCAACTAATTTAGCCTCTACTTTATCTGGTAATGCGAAAGGCCATGGACGATGCATAGACTCAAAAGTTTGTCTCGTAAACAGAATTTCACTTTGAATATCCGAACAGAATTGAATAATTCCATGGTGGACGATATGACTACTGCAATGCCCACGGTAAACAGTACAATAATCTCCAACTTCCCAGTTAGAAATAGCAAGATGTTTACTCCATTCGAACACAGAGCGACTTTCCAGTATAGATAAGGTTTCAGGTAATAGGTAATGAAATAATACTGCTGGCGTCCTTTCACGATCAAAATCCATGATATCTGCCAACCTCAATGCTGCTGCCACTAATTGAAGATCAACGTTTGCGCATCCAACTGGATACATCTCTGAAAATCGAAGTACACCGGGATTGTGTTCTTCATGTTCAACAAGAACGCTTGCAGGTTGATTGTGACTTACACAAATATCAATTAACTTATTAAGAAAAGAAACTCCGTCAAAAGTTAATGAAGTTTTAATGTCGGGTAAACTTGCTTCGTTAAGCAAATGCAATCTTTGGAGTTCATTAATTAGCTCTGTATATCTCTCGGTTAATCCATGACGCTCTCGTGTATCTAAACAGAGCAGTGCTTCTTCCGCCACTAAAAGTTTCTCTTGGGCGATTCTGCGATCTGTTTCTGACAGATTAATATCTCCAATATTTTGACGAAGTATCTCCATATTATTCTGTTCTTGTGGAGACAGTCTGTCCCACAAATCTGAATTGCTATCTAATCTTGCTGCTCTATCATTTTCGCTCAAAGCCATTCCTAAATCATGGAAAAATGCAGAAGCGGTCATTAGTGCAATTTCAGGCGGCGTCAACATTTGCCTTCTTGAAGGAGCAATAAGATTCCACATTAAATGGGCGACTTTTAACCCATGGTTTTCATCATGCATAGTGAAAAATTTCATTTCTTGAGAATTGGTACGATTAAGAATTGGTAAAAATGATATAGATATTAGTTTTTCTAAGGCAGTATATAAATACCCGCATTTTATCTTCTCTTCATCACTCAAGACAGTTTCTTTCCACGAAGCATTACCATCGAAGTAACTCTTTAATCTTTTCATAAGATCAAGTTCAATAACTGATTTTGGTGTTGTTGCAAACATCATATTTCATCCCCATTATTTCAATAATATAGATTACAAGTTCATTAATTATTATTTCTATATTCTTTATAAAACACATTTTCAACCCATCGCTTCATATCCTCATTTTCTTTGTAGCCTAACCGATAAGTATCGCGTTTGACATAGTCCAGCGCATCTTTAGTTAGTCTACTTGTAGTTACTATAAGAGCCTTAGTAGCGTTATTATCTTCACGTATTGCTGATAGCTCCCTAACTTGATTAAGATGGACATAATTATTGACACCATATTTTTTGGCTTGCCAAATAGATTTAATTTCACCAATAATTTCATGATGTTTACAAGCTATAACATCAATCCCTCCGTCACGAGTTGCTTTAGTTAGTCTCACTTTCCATCCTTCACTTTCTAATAAATGACCAACTAACTCTTCAAAAGTTCGCCAGTTCATTTCTGATAAAAGTTTCCCCTTATTTATTAATTCCATGGCAAGTAGTATAGAAGTTGGATATGTTTTAAACCATAATGGAGATTCTTCTTTTTTAGCATGCCATATTTCAGTAATAGACGAACTCTTGTTTATCTTATCAATAAATAAATTGTCAATCCCTGTCCACGCACTAACACATTCAATGCTATGTGAGTTAAGTGGAGACGTTCTAAAATAGGCTTTTCTATTTTTTGTTTGTGATATGTATATAATTGGAACATGGCAACTTGCACATCTCGCCAATCCTCTGTACTCTTCTTTATAAGCTGTTATATTTAATGTTCTATGCCTTTCTGCTAAATAAAAAACATTCACTATATCACCTCGATTGAATTCATTTTAGGTACAAATTAATTTCCATCCCCCAAATGAAGCTTTAGTGACCTTAGCTTGAGAGTAGTGTTAATATTGGATGCCCAACAGAATGGCGCCTACGCTATTTTTTATTTTTGTTATATCTTTTTCTTTTGTATTTACGAACTTTTCCGTATACTCGTCTTTCAATCTATCAAACCAACTCCGTAAAATACTAGGGTCAAAGGGTAAATGAGCCAGCTTACGAATAGAATTATAACGGTAATTTAAATAATTTAAGAACTTTCTATCTTCGTCATATATTATTTCATGCTGCCCCCGCTCACCAGATCTATCGTTATGAACAATGTCTTCTTTAAATCCCCAAGCATACGCATCTAACCGCGGCTCGACTACATCGGCATTTTGTTCTATTAGTTTATTAAATCGCTTTCTCTAATCCCTTCATAACCGTCACCTGAGAATATTGATTGATTTATTATTTTCATTATAGGTCCGTATACTTTTTCTAAAAGATCTTTGTTGGCAGAATACCTTTTTTCTTGATGTTCCTTATTAAAGGTAATCCAGTAAGTAACCCCCCCTGTTAATAAAGCAGTTAAAATAATTATGCTAATTTCTAGGATTATATTTGGGTTTGAATTCATTAATTAATGCTCCTTTGATTATCTGATCAGACTTGGTGGCCAAGAACCTAATTTCTATTACCTTTCGAATGGACCCACGGAAGAGATGCATGAAACACCTGTGTCGATGCTACATTGAAAGCCTTCAAGTAATGTCTAATATTGTATCCACCCTTTTGTTAAGTGTTTGAATCTTAGATTCAATGCTCTGATCCAGACCGTTTCTTTTTTTAGAATTGGGAAGCAAGATATGTCGCTAATTCTTTTTATGAAACCTCTCTTATCTCCCACATAACTAGCCTCACAGATTGGCTTATCTTCTTGGTTGTTTGTCCTAACTTTCTACGAACCAGATACATATGTATAAGAATATCATACCAAAAAAATAGTGTAATTGGGTTATTTTGTCGATATTTTCAGTTTCGAAGCATGACAACCAATAAAGGAGGGGACGGCTGCTTATAGTTATTCTCAAAAGAGAATGAATAAGAGCGGATGATCTTGTGGGGTTATTCTCTGAAGAATACTCTCCAGATCGGACTTCGAAGTAAAGATACTGAAAGCATGGTTGTAACAGGGCAAACATGAGTGCATTCTGTCAGTTTTAAACTACGAAGCATTACAAATCAAAAAATAGGGGGGGAGACCTTGCGGGGTATGCTTTGAAGAAAGACTTCTTAGCTAGGCTCCGAAGAAAAAGCAACTGAATCCTTGGTTGTGACCTAACAACCAAGGCAACCTTCCCATTCGCGGCGGCTTCCACAAGGACAAAAGACGGCTTTTTACAAACCCCAACTTCCCAA